>CALDFY010000311.1 GCA_937942115.1 uncultured Anaerolineae bacterium
CACCACCGTGACGGCCCCGCCCAGCGCCAGCAGGGCCAGCAACTTGTAGAGGCGGGACGACACGCTCAGCGCCAGCAGTCCGAAAACGCCGCAGAAGGCCCAGTAGGCCAGGACGATGACGGGCTGGGGCACTCCCAGGTCCAGCAGCCGGAAGTGGAGATGTCCCCGGTCGCCCTGGGTGGGCGGGCGCCGGTGGCGCAGCCGGTCCACAATCTGCCAGGCGACGTCGGCGATGGGGATGCCCATGACCAGGAGGACGGTGGCGACCCGCGCGCCGGCCATAATGCCCAGGCATCCCAGGGCGTAGCCGAGGAAGAAGGCGCCGTTGCTGCCCATAAAGACGCGGGCGGGGTAGAAGTTGTAGGGGAGAAAGCCCAGGGTGGCGCCCAGCAGGGCAATGGGGAGAAGGGCCACGCTGGGCTGTCCCACCCGGTGCATGTGGACCGCCAGGACTCCGCACAGAATCGCCGCTACCCCCGCCGCCAGCCCGTCCAGGCCGTCCAGCCAGTTGACGGTGTTGATCATCCCCGCGATCCAGAAGAGGGTCAGCACCACCACCAGCAGCATCGGGAAGACCACCACCTGGTTCGTCAGCGGGTTGTTGACCCGTTCAATGAAGATGAGGGTGGCGATGGCAATGCCCCCGGCGACCAGTTGGGCCAGCAGTTGAAGGCGAGGCGAGAGGTCCCAGCGGTCGTCGGCCAGGCCGACCCCGAACATCCAGATGCTGCCGAAGACCAGTCCCAGCAGGCGGCGGGGTTCTTTCGGGTCTGCTGTGGGGACTTGCAGCGCCAGCCCGACGGCCAGCGCCAGCAGGAAAGGGAGGAATATGCCCATCCCGCCGGTCCGGGAGACCACCCCCTGATGCTTCCGGCGTCCTCCTGGAGAGGACGTCATCCCCCAGCGGTACCCCAGGCGCGCCGCCAGCGGCGTGAGGACCAGCGCCGGGAGCGCGGCGGTGACAAAGACCAGCAGGTAGGCCAGTTCGGTGCGCATAGCGGGACGGGTTACTCCAATCCCGGAATCTCCAGACGGACCACCTCGCCGTGGACGTTGACGATGATGCGGAAGCCCGTCATCCACAGCGCCAGCCGGAAGTCTTCTGCATTGACCGCGCCCGGCTCCAGCATCCGGTCCATATTCTCCAGACTCATCTCCAGGGCGGCCCGGGTGAAGGGGTCGTCCGCCCCCATCATCTGCATCGCCCCCTCTATCAGTACGTCCTTCATCGGCAGGAAGCGTTCCTTCAGCTGAGCCAGGACCTGCTGGTCCACCTCTATCGCGTCCACGTGGCGCAGGAAGTCGCCATCGGGGATAGCGTAACAGGTATCGGCGCCCACCCGGGCCACCTGGACCGGCTGGCCTTCTTCGTTGTAGATGAGACCGGCAAAGAGGGGTTCTCGGGTCACCGTTCTCCTCTCCGGTAACTATTCAGCCTCACCCCTCCCGAACTTCGTTCGGGAGAGGGGAGGAGGTAGCGGCATAGCCGCTGGGGGTGGGGTGAGGAAGGCTGAACAGATACCCTCCCCGAAAATCATACAGGCCGTCCTGGAACGGGAAGGCCGTGCCGCAATCCGTGCAGAGCAGCCGGTCCCCTTCGTCCACCAGCAGGAGGGAGCCGCAGGCCGTACAGCGGAAGAAACTGCCGGGCGGCGCCGGGGGCCGGTCGGCGGGAGCGGCCGCGCGCACGAAGACGCTGGGGGTCCATTGCCAGAGCGCGCCTGTCGGTTGCAGCAGTCGGTCCAGAGAGACCAGCCACCCCGTCGGCACCGTCCGTTTGAGAAAACCGACCCGGAAGTGGGAGACAGTACGGGTTCGCACGATCCGCAGTCCGCATTCTTCCAGATGACGGCGAATCCAGGCTGGGTGGAAATCGTAATTCAGCGGGACGAACTCCACCGGCTGGAGGTCAAAGGGAGACCAGGACTGACGGCGCAGGAGGTAACGGAAGATGGCCTTCAGATGTCGTTTGCTGGCGAATTCCAGAACGAACGTGCCGCCCGGAGCCAGGACGCTGGCCACGTTGCGCAGGACGGCAGGGGCATCGGCGGCGTGGTGGAGAGTTCGCACCATCACTACCGTGTCAAAAAGGCCCGGGGCGAAGGGGAGGCGGTAGAAGTCGCCCAGGACGTAGATGTACCGGGGCTGCCCCCCTGGTCCGGCGTCGCCCAGCCGCTCTCGCGCGTCCTGGAGTTGGGAACGGGCATAGTCCAGCAGGACGACTCGTTCATATCCGCTGTAGAGGTCGGCCAGGCGGCCGAATCCGGCGCCGATTTCCACCAGGAAGCGACCCGTGGGGGGCAGGAGCGCCCGCATCGCCGCCCGTTCGGCCCCGTCCTCATACGCCCGCTCCGGCCCCCAGAATTCAGTCCGGTAGCGGGAGCCTTCGTAGTCACAGATGGGTGGAGAGGTCATTTGCGCTTTCGCTTTTTCTCCTTCAGCGGACGGAGGGTGACATGGAGATACGCAAAATCTCCCTGGGGAGGGATCAGGTCGGTCACCTCCACGACTTCAAACCGGTCCTCCCCCAGCACGACCACTTCGCCCAGACGGGGAGGGGTATCCCGGTTGACGATGGCGCCGGGGTGGCGTCCGCCCAGAACGACGTAACTGACTTTGTAAATCATGGCGGCCTCCCTCTACCATCCGGCGACCACCCGCAGGTTGCGATGGCGCAGTTTAAACGAAAGGTCGCGGGCGATATTGCGCATGACGGTGTAGCCGATGGTGTGGTTCCGGTCGCAGAGGCTGTAAAACGCATCTCGCGGGAGGATGAAGACTGTCGTCCCGTCCACCATTGCGCAGACGGTGGCCGAGCGGCTCCCCCGGTCCACCAGCCCCATCTCGCCGAAAATCTGACCTTCTCCCAGGCGGACCACCGGCGTCGCTTCGGGCGGGCCGGGGATGTCCGGGACGGTGCCGTGCGGGACGACGACCTCCACCATGCCCTTCTGGACGATGTAGAGTTCGTCGGAAGGGTCCCCCTCGCGGATGATGGTCTCGCCGGCGTTGTAGGTAGCCCAACGGCCGATGGCGACGAGTTGCCGGATGTCCTCCTCCGCCAGTCCGCAGAAGAGGTCGCTGCGCTTCAGAAGTTCGGTTAGTTCTTCCATTCTTGTCCTCCTGGCCCATCCCTGGTCTCCGTCTCCTATCGGTGGATAGAACACGGAGAAACACGGATTTTGAATAACCTGCGCCAGGGGCTAAAAGCCAATGGTGCGAACATTGGCCCCCACCCCTCTGTATCCCTCCCTTCCCCTATCGCTGCGCTTGGGGGAAGGGGAAGGGTCTTGCGGCGGCCGGAGGCATCAACTGAAGGCCGGGTTGGGTTGCCCCTTCGGCGCTGATGGGAAATCGGCCTCCCCTGGGGGCAACCGCGAGGGTTGCCCCTACGCTTTGCGCCGGCCGTCAACCTGCGTTGACGCCGGAAGGGACGGCGCAGGCCGTCCTCTGGCCGGAGGCCCAGGGAGGCTGACCGTTCGGTCGGCGCCGATGGGAAATCGGCCTCCCCTGGGGGCTTTTCCTCACCCCACCCCCGCCGCCTCCGGGCGGAGATTGCTTCGGGCGCTGCGCGCCCTCGCAATGACGCGGCCGTTATTTCTGACGCGCAGG
>CALDFY010000312.1 GCA_937942115.1 uncultured Anaerolineae bacterium
GGCGGCCCGAAGGGCCGCCGCCGCCAATCCCCGCTACGCCATCTGCTGCGCCACCAGTTCCACCACGTCCATCACCCGGACGCGCAGTTTCTCCTGCCGGGCCGCGCCGGCCAGCGTCCGCTTGCACTGCTGGCAGGCGGAGAGGAGAATCTTCGCCCCGGTAGCCTGCGCTTCGCCAATACGCCGCCGCGCGACGGCCGCGACCAGGTCCTTATCCGCCATCTCCACGTCCCCGCCGCCGCCGCAGCAGAGGGAGTACTGGTGGTGATGCTCCATCTCCACCAGCCGAACCCCAGGAATCGCCCGGATGACCTCCCGGGGCGCGTCGTACACCCCGCCCGTCCGCCCCAGGTCGCAGGGGTCGTGGTAGGTGACCGTCTCCTCCAGCGGCTTCAGCGACAGGCGCCCCTCCGCCAGGAGTTCCGCCAGCAGTTCCGTCAGGTGGAGGACCTCAAAGCCCAGCGGCTCGCCCAGGACGCGCGGATACTCGTGCTTCCAGGTATGGTAGCAGGACGGGCATGCCGCCACCAGCCGCCGCGCCCCCGTCCGGCGGACCGCCTCCAGGTTGTGGCGCATCGTCTCTATCGCCAGGTCGCCCATCCCGGCGATGACCAACGGGAAACCGCAGCACCACTCCTCCCCGCCCAGCGTCAGATAGTCCACTCCCGCCTTCTCCAGCACCTGCACCGCGTTCTGCGGGATGGAGTAGGACTGGGGGTAGAAGGACGCGACGCAGCCGACAAAGTAGACCACTTCCGCCCGCGTCTTCCGGCCGACCCCCTCCGGGATTTCGGGCAGGTTCTGGCTCCAGATGAGCCGGTTGGCGTTGTCGTCGCCGGAGATGTTGTGGGCCGTCAGAAAGGTCTCCCGGAGCCGGTCAAAGACCGCCGGATAGACTCCCTGCCGGACCAGGTCCCGGCGCATGGCGATCCATAACTCCCGGGTCTGGATGTGGGCCGGGCAGACGACGGCGCAGCGGCCGCAGAGGGTGCAGTCGTAGGTGCCGACGGAGTGGGTCTGGAGCGCCTCCGGTTGGGGGGGGCGAGGGCCGAAGAGCCGGGCCCGCAGGCCGACCTGTCCCCGAACAAACCGCCGCACCGCCTCAATCTTGCGCAGCGGCGTGATGGCGTCCAGGTCCGGCTTTTCCGTAAACGTCGGACACCATTGGGTACACTCGCCGCAGCGGGTGCAACCGTCCAGTTCCAGCAGTTGTCGGAAGGTGTAGAGGGAAAGGTCAGGCCGGGACATGGGCGGTTCCTCCTGCAAGCGCTTCGTCTTCCTGCACGCGGTTCACGGTGGCCGTCAGCGCAGTGGCGACGACGTGGAGAAACTTGGAGTAGGGGATGGTGACGATGACGACAGAGACCAGCAGGCCATGGCCCAGATAGAGTCCATCAGTGAGCGTTGCCCAGGGGAGGTCCCAGCCGGAGACCTGGCGGGCGAGCGGGTAACCGATGAACGCCATATAGGGCGCGGGGCCGTCATATTGGGCGTTCAGGCGGACAATCTCTGCCATCCAACCGGTCAGCAGGATGAGCCCCAGGGCGATCACCATCCAGGTATCCATTGCGCCGGTACGGAGTTGGGGAGGACGGACGAGATAGCGGCGGACAGCGTAGAAGATCAGGCCGACGGTCATCATCAGGCCGCCGATGTCGTTCAAGAGGGCCGTGACCGGGTGGTCGGCGGTATACCACATGGCGATCCAGGGAACGTGTCCGAGGTGAAACAGGTGATAGAGGACCTTCTCCGAGAGAGCGGCCAGGCCGGAGAGGATCATCAGGAGCAGAAATCCGTTCAGGAGAAGGAAGTGGCTCAGCCATCGCCAGCGGCTGGTCTGCCAGAGGCGGCGATTGAACCACGCTTCGTTGACAAAGGCCTTCAGGATGAGAGGGAATCGGTGGCTGAAGACGGCCCTCAGAGTTCTCCCCAGCAGGAACAGGAATTTCCGACCGGGAGAGACCTGGCCCGACCCCTCCACCCGTCCTTGGAGCCAGAGGCCCACCACGTCGGCCAGTCCGACCAGAAAGAGCAGCATCAGAGGCAGATGGATGATCCAGAAAAGGGTCTCTGCGCTCACGGGCTACCTCCGGTATGAGTGGGACAGCTGCTGGCAGTTGTCCTACCGAAGCAGAGCGCTATATTTCGCCGCCTCCTCCTCAATAAAAGCGCGGAATTCGGGGGAATCCGCCCGGAAGAGGTTGCCCAGTTCCGCCGGGTTGGACATCTCAATCTTGACCAGCCATCCCTGGTCAAAGGGGGACTGGTTGATGAGGGAAGGCTCAAATTCCAGTTCCTCGTTGACGGCGACAATCTTGCCGCTGGCCAGCGCAGGGACACGCCCGACCCACTTGCCGGACTCCATAGACATAAAGGTCTGGCCCTGGGTCACGACCTTCCCCACCGGGGGGATTTCCACATAGACAATCTCTTTGGCGATACGCTGACCGAAATCGGTCAGGCCCTGGACAATGGCGTTGCCCTCCACGCGAGCCCAGTTGTGCTGCTTGTCGTAGTAGAGGTCATCGGGGAATTCAATGCCGGCGATTTGCATGGCGTACCTCCTCGTGGAGTTATTGGCTATCGGTCAGGGGGAATCATATCCCGATACGCCGAAATTGTCAATCCCGGCCTGCGGGCGCTTGACAATCCCCCCGCCCCTGCTAAAATGAGAACCGATGGGCCAGGAAACCATCCGCAATTTCTGCATCATCGCCCATATAGACCACGGCAAATCCACACTGGCCGACCGTCTCCTGGAACTGACCGGCACCATCTCCCCCCGGGAGATGGCCGAACAGGTCCTGGATTCTATGGACCTGGAGCGGGAGCGGGGGATCACCATCAAGGCGTCGGCGGTGCGGATGGCCTACCGCGCCGCCGACGGCCAGACCTACGAACTGAACCTCATAGACACCCCCGGCCACGTGGACTTCTCCTACGAAGTGAGCCGCGCACTGGCTGCCTGTGAGGGCGCCCTCCTGGTGGTGGACGCTTCCCAGGGCATAGAAGCCCAGACCATGGCCAACCTCTACCTGGCCCTGGACGCTGGACTGGAGATCATCCCCGTCGTCAACAAGATAGACCTCCCCGCCGCCCGGCCCGACGAGGTGGCGAGAGAAGTGGCCGACCTCCTGGGTGTCCCCGCTGATGAGGTCCTGCGGGTCTCCGCCAAAGAGGGGACCAACGTCCCGGCGGTGCTGGAGGCGGTCGTCCGGAAAATTCCCCCGCCCTCGGGCCAGCCCGAGGCCCCCCTGCGGGCCCTCATCTTTGACTCCCACTACGACTCCTACAAGGGCGTCGTCGCCTACGTGCGCGTGGTGGACGGCGCGGTGGAGAAGGGCCGCCGGCTGATGCTCATGTCCTCCGGCCTGGAGACCGAGCCGGTGGAAATCGGTATCTTCACCCCTGGCATGCAGCCGACGGGTCGGCTGGAGACCGGCGAGGTGGGCTACATCGCCACCGGCCTGAAGACCGTCCGCGAGTGCCGCGTGGGCGACACGTTGACCGACGCCGCCCGTCCCGCCGAAGAACCCCTCCCCGGCTACCGCCCGGCCAAGCCGATGGTCTTCGCCAGCCTCTATCCCGTGGAGGCGGAGGACTACCAGGACCTGCGGGACGCGCTGGAGAAACTCCGCCTCAACGATGCCGCCCTGACCTTTGAGCCGGAGACCTCCCAGGCGCTGCAATTCGGCTTCCGCTGCGGCTTCCTGGGATTGTTCCATATGGAAATCGTCCAGGAACGGCTGGAACGGGAGTACGGCCTGGACCTGATCGCCACCGCCCCCAGCGTGGCCTACCAGGTCGTCACCACCCGGGGGGAGGTCTTGGAAGTCTCCCGCGCCGCCGACCTGCCCGACCCGTCCGTCATCCGGGAAATCCGGGAGCCCTGGATGAAGGTGCAGATTTTCACCCCCGCCGCCTACATCGGGCCGGTGATGGAACTGGTCACCCGCCGTCGGGGCCAGTACGAGACGACAGAGTACCTGGATAGCCAGCGGGTGGTGCTGACGTTCCACATGCCCCTCTCTGAGATGATCGTGGACCTCCACGACCGGCTGAAATCGGCCACACGGGGTTACGCCTCTATGGACTACACCTTTGAGGGCTACCGGCCTGGGGACCTGGTCAAAATGGACATTCTGGTCAACGAACAGCCGGTGGATGCGCTGGCGCTGATTGTCCACCGCGACCAGGCTTACGAGAAGGGTTCGGCGCTGGTGCGGAAGATGAAAGAAGTCATCCCCCGCCAGTTGTTCCCCGTTCCCATTCAGGCGGCGATTGGGAGCCGCATCATCGCCCGGGAGACGGTACGGGCGCTGCGGAAGGACGTCCTGGCCAAGTGTTACGGCGGCGACGTCACCCGCAAGCGGAAGTTGCTGGAAAAGCAGAAGGCCGGGAAGAAACGGCTCAAGCAATTCGGGCAGGTGGTGCTTCCCCAGGAAGCATTCCTGGCGATTTTGAAGTTGGAAGAGGAGTAAGTTGGTAGTCAGCCACGAAGCGGAGTGGCGTCTGTTTGTAGTTAGCCACGGAGCGAAGCGGAGCGGCGTTTGTTTGTAGTCAGCCACGAAGCGAAGCGAAGTGGCGTCTGTTTGTAGTCAGCCACGGAGCGAAGCGGAGCGGCGTTCTCCCACGGCACTCCACTGCGTTTCGTGCCTGACTACGAACGGAAGCGAAGGGGCGTTAGCAGAGAAAGGGCCCAATGGAAGGGGGACTGGTCTGCTGGCATTGCGGTCGTCCGTTCGTGGTACCGGCATCCCGCTGCCCCTGGTGCGGGCAGACCATCATGGTCATCTGTGCCCGCTGCAAACAATACACCGATGTCCGGGGGACGGTCTGCGAGCACTGCGGCGCCCCGCTGGAGCCGGACCGTCCGGAATCCCTCCGCATCGGCGTGGGCCTGGACGACCGGACGTCCCAACTGATCGCCGACCGCCGACGCGCCCGTCTGGTTGCCAGCGGCGTGGTGGCCCAGCACCTCTCCGAGTTCTTCTACGCCGATGCCCAACGGCGGACGGTTCTGGTAGACCTCTTCGGCCTTCCTCTGGACTCCCGGCGGGAAGCGGCGGGGCTTCTCTTTGCGGCCATCGCCTATCTGGTCCGGGAGGGGTACTGTGCGCTCCAGCCTGCCGGCGACAGCGAATCCCTGCTCTGGGCCGAAATCCGGCCGTGGGACGGGCAGACGCTCAGCCTGGAGGGGGCACTGGCCCGACAAGCCGGCCTGGGCCAGACGCTGGCCCATTCCCTCCGGCAGGCAGTAGCCGAAGCGGCGGGGGTCTCCCCGGAGCCGGAGCGGCCGGCGGACCGGCGGAGACGGACGGCGGCCGTGCCGGTGGCCCGCCCCGTCGCCGAAGGGGTGGTGGAGACGGCCCGCCGCACTGTCCTCCCCGAACATCAGGATAAGGAAGCCTGCCGGGAAATGTATCAGTTGCTGGTTCAGTTTGTGCAGCAGGACCCGTCCCTGGCCCGCCGCATCGCCGGGGAGATTCTGGAGGTGCTGACCTGGCTGCAGGCTTGACAAATTGGCCGGTTGAGTTATAAATGAATCCAACCGCAGGGTAAAGGAGGTGTGAAGGGGGAGATAGAAACGCGCTCCATAATCCTCAACCCGTCCTCTAAAACCGTTCTCTATTCCCAATCCTGAAAGGAGGAGAAACATGCTTCGGAAAGTCCTGCTGTTGGCTCTCGCGGCCATTCTGGTGCTGCCGCTCTTCGCCGCATGCAAGCCGAAAGAGGCCGCCCCCATCAAAATCGGCGTGGAACTCCCGCTGACCGGGGACTACGCCTACGAGGGGCAGGGGATGCTCAAGTCCATCCAGTTGCTGGTGGACCAGACCAACCAGGCCGGTGGGCTGCTGGGCCGCAAGATTGAACTGGTGGTGGAGGACGACGCCGGGGACGCCGGGCAGGCCTCCCAGGTGGCCCAGAAACTGGTGGACGCGGGGGTCATCGCCGTCATCGGGGCGTATAACTCCAGCGCCACGGAGCCGGCTTCCGTCATCTACAACCAGGCGGGCATCCTCCACATCACCCCCTCCTCCACGGCCACCCGGCTCACCGAGAAAGGCTTCCAGCGCTTCTTCCGCGTCTGCTTCCTGGACGACCGGCAGGGGCTCTTCGCGGCCAAGTTCATGAAGGAAGTGCTGGGCGCCCAGAAGATCGGCATCCTCCACGACAACTCCACCTACGCCCAGGGTCTGGCCGAGCACACCAAGCGGTACGCCGAGCAGTTGGGGATGAACGTGGCCTTCTACGACGCCATCAACCCGGCCGATAAGGACTTCACGCCCACTCTCACCCGTATCGGCGGCGCTGGCCTGGACGCCATCTACTTCACCGGCTACCACGCTCAAGGCGGCCTGCTCCTGAAGCAATCGGCCGACCTGGGGCTGAAACTCCAATGGGTGATGGGCAACGCCTGCAACAACCCGGAGTTGATCCAGATTGCCGGGGTGGAGAACGCGGCGGGGACTTATGTGACCACCGAGCCGCTGCCGAAGGACGTGAATGTCCCCGAGGCCAAGAAGTACGTGGAGGACTTCAAAGCCCGCTACGGCGAGGAGCCGGCCAGCGTCTGGTGGATGATGGCCGCCGAGGCCTTCAACGTCATCCGCTACGCGATTGAGCAGACCAAGTCCACCGACCCGAAGGTGCTGGCGGAGTTTCTCCATCAGGCCAAGAACATCAACGGCATCACCGGCCCCATCCTGGGCTGGGACGAGAAGGGCGACCGACTGGGCACCATCCACGTGGCCTACATCATCAACGAGAAGGGCGAGTTCATCCTGAACCCGAAGCAGCCCTCGCCGTAAGCCCTGCACCGACCGGGGGGGAGTTCGGGGAGCCCCCGGACTCCCCCCTTTTTGGTATGGGGGGCTGGTATCGCAGGACTTGGGTAACGACCTACGCCCGGGGCTAACAGCCCAATAGTGCTGACATTGGATATAATGTAGCGCAGGCCGCCAGGCCGCCAGACCTGAAGGGGCGGGCGATTTCTTGCACGCTGTTTATCGCAGGCTAACAGCCTGCGCTACGGTTTATTGCAGGCTAATAGCCTGCGCTACGGTTTATCGCAGGCTAATAGCCTGCGCTACGGTTTATCGCAGGCTAACAGCCTGCGCTACGGTTTATTGCAGGCTAACAGCCTGCGCCAAAAAAGTTCATGCTATTGGGCGCAGAGCCCCCTCGTCCTTCTGTCTCTTTCTCTCCCCCACTGCTTCGCTGGGGGTGATGGAAGGAAACAGGGTTTTGCGGCGGCCGAAGGCTGCCGCAAAACCCCGCCCCCACCCCTGCCCCTCTCCCGGACAAAGTTCGGGAGAGT
>CALDFY010000313.1 GCA_937942115.1 uncultured Anaerolineae bacterium
GCGGCGCACATTCGTGCGCCGCCGCCCGCATCTCTTCCTATCGCTGCCACTGCCTTCGCAATGCCTCGTACGTCGCCATCTGCTCGTCCGTGATGGACCGGGGCGTCCTCGCGATTTCCTCCACCAGCATTTGCATCGTCACCGCCTGCCGCTGGCCGGTCTGCATCGTTTCCCGAAGGGCCCTGCGCGCGGCGGCGTCACAAATCGCCGAGATGTCGGCGGCCGAATACCCCTCGGTCATCCGGGCCAGTTGCTCATAGTCCACATCTCCGGCGACCGGCTTGCTGGCCAACTGGTGGCGGATCAGAGCCATCCGGGCGGGAAAGTCCGGTGGAGGAACATAAAGGATGCGGTCAAATCGTCCGGGCCGCAGGAGTGCCGGGTCCAGGACGTCCGGTCGGTTGGTGGCGCCGACCACGATCACCCCCTTCAACTCTTCCACGCCGTCCATCTCGGTCAGGAATTGCGTCAGGATTTGTGTACCGGATGCATCGGCCGTGCCCCGGGCGCCGCCAAAAGCGTCAATCTCGTCAAAGAACAGGACGCAGGGCGTGTTCTCCCGGGCGCGGGTGAAGATGGCCCGCAGTTGCGCCTCCGACTGTCCGATCTGCCCCCGCAGGAGTTCCGGCCCCTTGATGTGCAGAAACTTGGCGTCCGCTTCGCTGGCGACCACTTTCGCCAGGAACGTCTTCCCACAGCCGGGAGGGCCGAAGAGCAGAACCCCTTTGATCGGCCGGACGCCGTATTCCCGAAGCAGTTGGGGGTGTTTCAGGGGAATCTCAATGGCCTCTTTCAGTGCTTCCTTAACTTCTTCCAGACCGGCCACATCGTCCCAGCGCAGCACCGGCCGTTCCACGACCTCTGTTTCTTTCGGTTTCTCGGCCCGCCGTCCGTACTGGTCCGCTATGGCCTCATACTCGCGCAACATATCCAGGGTGACGGAAGGTTTGGCCCCCGCAATGGCGGTTTCCAGGTCGGCCATTGTGATAAGGCGGCCCGTCCGGCTGCTCCGGGAGAGCGCCTGACGCGCCGCTTCCTCACATACTGCCCGGATGTCGGCGCCGGTGAACCGCTCCGTCCGCGCCGCCAGGCGGTCCAGGTCCACATCCGATGCCAGAGGTTTGCCCTTTAAATACCGCTCAAAAATCGCCCGGCGGGCCGGGCGGTCGGGAGGGCTTACGTAAATGAGTTTGTCAAACCGGCCGGGCCGCAGCGCGGCTGGATCAATCAGATGGGGATAGTTAGTGGCTCCTACCAGCAGAACGCCGTCCATTTCTTCAATCCCATCCGTGTAGGCCAAAAAGGTCGCCACAATCCCTTTTTCCGGCGCATCGGAGCGGGATAACTCCGTCCGTCGGGGCAGGAAGGCTTCCAGTTCGTCAAAAAAGAGCACCGCCGGCCGGTTTCGCCGGGCCTCCTCAAAAATGCCCCGCAGATTGGCTTCCGATTCCCCGTACCACTTAGTGGTGAATTCGGTACCGCTGACGGCGAAGAACGCCGCCTTCGCTTCGTGCGCGATGATCCGGGCGATCTGGGTCTTGCCCGTACCGGGAGGTCCGAAGAGAAGGATCCCCCGCGTGGGGCGAATGCCCATTTGCCGCAGGGAATCCCGTATTTTGGGATCAAACTGGGAGCGGATCGCGTCCTGGATTTCCTCCTTGATGTCGTCTATGCCCGCCATGTCCTCCCAGGTATCTGTCGGCACTTCTTTACGCACTGCGAACTCCGAAGGCGATGCGAAGGGTGACGAGGAGGGGGCAAGGGCCGCGGGCGCGCTTTCCAGAACGGGGGATAGGAGAATCCCCAGGGCGGCTGGCCCCAGCAGGGAGATGACCAGCATACCGGCGTCCACCTTCCCTCCGACCATCCATCGGGATAGGGCGATGGAACCCGCTCCCAGAATCAGTATCCCCCCAGCCACGGCCACAAGCCTCGCCGTCCTTCGGCGCCACGGTCGGGCCAGCAGGGCGCCGATCACGCCAGAAGCCAGAGCCCAGAGGAGAACCTGGCTGATCAGGACGGGTTGAACGGCAAAGGGTGTAAACAGTCGGGAGAGGAACGCCCCGGTGCCCGCAAAGAGGCCCGGTGATGACCGCACCCATGAAAAGTCCATCAGTGACGAGACCGGGGTGGACCGTAGCGAGACCAGCGGTTCCAGCCCGGAGCCCACGGTGAGGATCCCTGTGGTGGAACGGCCTCCCAGGAGCGCCAGCAGTTCGGCGAACAGGCAGACGACGGCCCCCAGCATCGGGCCGCGCCGGGATCCTTTAAAACCTGCCGCCAGAGGAGCGAGGGGCAACAACCAGGACAGACGGGGAACCGCGCCGGAGAGAACGGCGGCCGCCAGGACGAGAAAGCCGTAGGGGTCTATCCATCCCGCCGGGACCAGCAAGAGGACGGCAGGGACATAGACAGCCAGCAGAGGGGCGGAGTGGTACGCGATAGGGAGCGCAAAAGCGGCCAGGGAAAACCAGAGGCCGGCACCTGGCCGGAGAAACCACAAAATCCCTATAGCGATCACCGCTATCCACCCCCAGGCCGTCGGATAGTAGGGGAGTGCCTGGAGAACAAAATACCCGAAAGCGGCCACCAGGAGTGCGGTGATGCCCCGGAAGATAGGCCGGTGCTTTTGGGGGTCTACTGTGAGGGATGTCATTGTTTCCTCCGTTTGGGGATGGGGTGAGAGTTCCCCCCTCTGTTATGCAGAATGCGCAGCAGAGGGGGCTGGACAGAGTCTCAGATGTCCGTCGCGCACCGAAGGGGCACTCAGGACGGGCGGTCGGTTTCCGACTTTTGCGCTTCCTGAAGGGCCCGCAACTCCCGCTCCATCCGCCGCTGACGGGCCCAGATGGAGAAGACCAGGGCGAACGTCAGCCCCCAGAATACCGCGTAGGCTGCCACCAGATAGACCGGCATTTCTCTCCTCCTGTAGCGCAAGATGTATCTTGCGAAATCCAGGTTTGGTAAAAACCTCACTCCCGCCGCAGGAGGGCCAGGGCATCGGCGAAGCGCTCCAGCCGGATGCGCTGGCGCAGGAGCGTCGCGTAGAGCAGGGTGAACGCCCCCAGGGAGACCAGCAGCGTCTGCACCATGCGGGGGGTGAGGGCCATATCGCCACCGCTGAGAATCTCCGGATGAATGGTGCGCCACCAGCGGATGGCGAACCAGGAGAGGGGGACCGTCACAAAGGCCACGATGCCGTAGACGGCGGCGAAGCGGGCCTGCCGCTCCGGCCCCTCCACGGCCCGGCGCAACATCCCGTAGGCGATGTAGATGAGCAATTGGACCGCCGAGATGGTCAGCCGGGGCTCCCAGGTCCAGTACGTCCCCCAGACCGGCCGCGCCCACAGCGAGCCGGTAATGACCGCCATCGTGATGAACGTCAGCCCGACCTCCACCGAGGAGAGGGCCAGAACGTCCCACCGGCGTTCCCCCCGAATCAGATACAGGATGCCCGCCAGAAAGGTGACGAAAAAGGCAAAGAAGCCCACCCACGCCGAGGAAACGTGGAAGTAAAAGATGCGCTGAACATCTCCCATCGTCGCCTCCCGGGGGGCGTACAGGAAGACCATGCCCAGCGCGGTCAGGACGGCGACTGCCGATGCCAGGGCCAGGATAAGGCCAGTGAAATCACGGTGTTGCGTCATCTTTCCTCCCGGATGCAGGGGCAACCTTTGCGGTTGCCCCTGGTCGTTGACTGAAAGTCAGCCTTTCTGGGCCTTCGGCCCGGTTGCTCCCTCCGTTCGCAACCCGGGCGGCCTGCGCCGCCCTTTTCAGGGGTGTCAACGGAGGTGGACGGCCGGCGCAAAGCGTAGGGGCAACCCTCGCGGTTGCCCCCCAGGGGGAGGCCGATTTCCAATCGGCGCAGGGGAGCGCTGACTAAAAGTCAGCCCCCCTGGGCCTTCGGCCCGGTTGCTCCCTCCGTTCGCAACCAGGGCGGCCTGCGCCGCCCTTTTCAGGGGTGTCAACGGAGGTAGACGGCCGGCGCAAAGCGTAGGGGCAACCCTCGCGGTTGCCCCAGGGGGAGGCCGATTTCCTATCGGCGCCCAGGGCGGCGGGAGGGAGCACCAAACCCGGCCTTCAATGGATGCATGCAGGAGCAAGCCCTGCCCCTACCGGGGTTGGTTCGCAGGATAAATCTTGCGCCACGGGGCCCCTCTTTGCCATCTCGCCGAAGTTGGGTTATAATTCAAGAGCCAGGCCCCTGTAGCTCAG
>CALDFY010000314.1 GCA_937942115.1 uncultured Anaerolineae bacterium
TTTATGCTCTGGAAGCGGCTGGAGGCCCATGCAAGAAGGCTCTGGGCAAAAAGGCCAAAGTTGAGGGGAGGGGGTGCCGCTGAAGGCGGCGGGGATGGGGTGAGGATTTCCTGCATCGGAGGCGAAAATGAAAAGTTGGCCCAAAGTGGTTTCCGCGCTGGTCGGTCTGGCGCTGCCGGTGGTGATTCTGGCGGTGGCGCTGCGCATCGTCACCGCGCCGTGGCTGGTGCGGTGGGAATACGGCAAGCCCGATTTTCCCCCCGACCCCTATGGCCTGACCACCGAAGAGCGCATCCGGCTGGCGGAAGTCTGTGTGGAGTATCTGGCGACGGGCGCCGGGATAGAGTTGCTGGCGGACCTGGAACTGGAGGGACGTCCGGCCTTCAACGAGCGGGAACTGGCACACATGGTGGACGTCCAGCGGGTGTTCTGGGCCATTCTACGGGCCGGGATAGGGGCCGGTTGGGTGGTTCTGGGGGGGACGGCGGGGTTACTGGCCCGTCGCACGACGTGGCCCCTGGCCGCAGGCGCCCTGCGGGGCGGAGCGTTGCTGACGCTGGCGCTCCTGATCGCCGTCGGTGGCCTGATGTTCACCTCATGGGAGGTCTTCTTCACCGGCTTCCACGAACTGCTCTTCCCGCCGGATACCTGGACCTTCCCCACTTCCGATACGCTCATCCGCCTCTATCCGGAGCGGTTCTGGATGGACGTGGGGATGACAATTGTGGGGGTGGTGCTGATTCAGACCATGTTGGTGCTGGCAGCGGCGTTGGTTTTACAGAGGACCAAACCCGTGCAATAGCCGGGCTTGTTTTCTACACCACCAGCGTCTCGTACAGTCGCTCCAGGCTGATGTCGGGGCAGACGGTGTGGCGGCACTGGAGGGTGAGGGCGGCGGCGGAGAGGCCCAGGCGAACCGCCTCGGTGGGCGGGAGTCCCTCCAAGAGGCCGAAGACGATGGCAGCGGTCAGGGCGTCTCCTACGCCGGTGCGGTCCACAATGGGGACGGTGATGGCGGGCAGGTTGCCGCTCTCGTTGACGGTGGCGTAGCAGAGCCCCTTCTCTGCCAGCGTGATGACGGCCAGTTTCACCCCCTTCGCCACCAATCGTCGGGCGACCCGGATAGGCCGGCCGCTGCTCCCTCCCACTTCCCCCAGCAGGGCATACGCCTCCTGCAGGTTCGGTGTGACCAGGTACAGTTGGTCCAGAAATGGCTGCAGGCGGACGGCCAGCGGTGCGGAGGTCGGGTCGGCGCAGACGGGACGGCCGTATTGGGCCGCCAGGCGAAAGACCATCTCCAGCGCGTCCGGGGAGAGATTGGCGTCTATGACGACCATCTCCACTTCCCGGAAGAGCCGCCGACGCTCATAGAGGTAGCGCGGGGTGATGGCCTGAATGGCCTCCATATCGTCCAGCCCGACGATGAGGTGCTTCTCCTGGTCCTGCAGGGCCAGATAGATGCCGGTGCGGAGGTCGGACTGGACCAGGACATGTTCGGTATTCACCCCGGCCTGGCAGGCGTGCTCCAGGATATATCGCCCGGGCCAATCGTCCCCCAGCGCGGTGATCAGGGCGACTTCCACGCCCAGACGGGCCAGATTTTCGGCGATGTTGCGCGCCACTCCGCCAGGGCTCTGACGGATGCTCCCGGGATTGGAGGTCCCCATCTGCAGGGGGCCTCCTACCTGTCCCTTCACATCCAGGCCCGCTGCGCCGATGACCAGCACGTCCATCTGCCATCCTCCTCCGATGATGGGGCAGCGCAGGCTTTAGCCTGCGGATACAAGCCTGGCGGCCTGCGTTACCGTGGTGCAGGTTCCTCACCCCCCCGGCGGCAAGGCCGCGAAGGGCCGGGGAGGGGGGAGGAAACGCCTGCATTACTCGGATTCTTCGCCGCCGGCCCGGAGCCGTTCCGCCTGTGCCTGAGCGATCAGTTCGTCAATGAACGGGTCCAGGTCACCGTCCAGTATATCGGGGAGTCGGTAGAGCGTCAGACCGATGCGGTGATCGGTGACCCGGTTCTGGGGGAAGTTGTAGGTGCGGATTTTCTCGCTCCGCTCCCCGGTGCCGACCTGGGCCCGACGGGCCTCGGCGATTTCCGTCTCCTGCTTCTGGCGCTCTATCTCGTAGAGGCGGGCGCGCAGGATGGCCAGCGCGCGGGCCCGGTTCTGGACCTGCGACCGCTCCGACTCGCAGGTCACTACCATCCCGGTGGGCTTGTGGATGAGGCGGACCGCAGTGGCGTTCTTCTGCATATGCTGGCCGCCCGGACCGGAGGAGCGGTAAACCTCCATCTCTATATCGTTGGGGTCAATGTACACCTCCACCTCGTCCGCTTCCGGGAGGACAGCGACGGTGGCGGTAGAGGTGTGGATGCGGCCGGAGGATTCGGTGATGGGCACGCGCTGGACGCGGTGGACGCCGCTTTCAAACTTGAGGCGGGAAAAGGCCCCCCGTCCCCGGACCTCAAAGATGACCTCTTTAAAGCCACCCAGGTCGGTGGGGTGGGCGCTGAGCAATTCCGTCTGCCAGCCCCGTCGTTCGGCGTAACGGGTGTACATCCGGTACAGGTCTCCGGCGAAGAGCCCCGCCTCCTCTCCGCCCGCTCCGGCGCGGATTTCCACAATGACGTCCCGCTGGTCGCGGGGGTCCCGGGGGAGGAGCAACTGGCGCAATTGCGCTTCCAGTTCGTCCAGGCGCTCCCGCAGGCGGACGACCTCTGCCTCCGCCAGTTCCCGGAGTTCGGGGTCGCTATCTTCCAGCAGGGATTCCGCCTGGTCCAGTTCCGTGCGGGCCTGCCGGTACTGGCGATACAGGGTGACCAGTTCTTCCAGTTCGGCGTGTTCGCGCGCCAGTTCGGCCAGCCGGTCCGGGTCGCCGACGACCTCCGGGTCGGCCATCCGCTGGGCAATCTCTTCGTATCGGCTCTCAATCCCTTCTAACTTTTCCCACATTTTCATCCCATCGGAGGAGGGCGACAGATGTACGGCCGGGGGTATTATAACCGACGTGAGGGATACCGTCAAATCTCCCCCGGCGACTTGTCCTGCTGCTGATCGGGTGTACAATATCCCACAAAGACACAGAGAACACGAGAAAATTTCCGTGTCTTTGGGTCTCCGTGTGAAGCAAAGTGTGGAAGCAGGGGGATGAGGATGCCATTGCCCGAACGAGATTGGAAAACCCTTTCACGCCTCAAGCCGCTGGCGCTGGAGCGGCTGTGTCGGCGCATTCTGGAGGAGGCGCAGGCGATCATTGCCGGCGCGACGGAGGGGGAGTATCACCGCACCTACCTGGCGTTGTGGCGCCATCTTCAGGAGCAGGACCGGCTGGTTGCCGACTGCTTTGACATATGGAGTCGCTCGCGCGCTCTGGAACACCTGCTCCTGTGGCGCCGGTACGGTCTGATCACCGAGGAGGAGTTCGCCACCCTCAGCCCGGAGACCCGCGCTGGGGTGCTGGAGGGAGAAGCCTTCATCGCCCGCCTGTACTCCGACCGCGCGGCGTCACTCTCCGACGAATCTCGTGGCAGTGACTGATTTGAGAAAAATGGAGCGTTCCCCGGCCCTCTACCGAGATGGCATTGGGTCTCTGGGCTATGTTGCCGGGCAGGGCCGATGCCGGACGATTGACGGCTCTTGCCGAACTCCATCTGCTTCATCTGCTCAAGCAACTCTATGGACAGGTGTGGCTGGCTCAACAGACCGCCTGTAAAACGGAATACTACGAAACCGCACAGGAGGATGCCATGGCCGTCATTGAACGCTCATTCACCGTAGCGGCGCCGCCGGAAAGGGTCTTCGCCTTTCTGGCCGACCACGCCAACGATCCCCAATGGCTCCCCGGTCTGGTGGATAGCCGTAACTTCACCGGCGAGGGAACCGACTACCAGTGGGAGTGGACGTACCGCATGGCCGGTATCTCCTTTGACGGCACCGGCCACGTGGTGGAGCACGACCCGCCCCGCCGCCACGTCGTCCAGACGCGCGGCGGCGCCGTCAGCACCTGGGCGTGGACGCTGGAGCCGGAGGGGGCCGGGACCCGCATCCATCTCCGCCTGGAGTACACCATCCCGGTGGCCGTGGTGGGGAAACTGGCCGAGAAACTGCTCCTGGCCCAGAACGAGAAGGCCGCCGATGAGGGGATGGCCAACCTCCAGCGCATCTTCGGAACGTAGTGCAAGATACGCAAGATAAATCTTGCGCTACGGGGGGCTGATGAAGACAGAAGAACTGGTCTCCTACCTGGACGAATATCTGCGGGTGCGGGAGATAGAGGACACTTCCCAGAACGGTCTGCAGGTGGAGGGGCCGGCGGAGGTGCGGAAAGTGGCCTTCGCCGTGGACGCCTGTCAGGCCGCCGCCGAGCGGGCCGTCGCCGAAAAGGCCCAATTGCTCATCGTCCACCACGGCCTCTTCTGGGAGAAGCCCCGGCGGCTGGTCGGGCCGCTCTTCCGGCAGGCCCGGACGCTCATCCTGGGCGGCTGCGGCCTCTACGCGGCCCACCTGCCCCTGGACGCGCATCCGGAGGTCGGCAACAACGCGGTGCTGGCCGGGCAACTGGGCCTGCAGGACATCCGCCCCTTCGGCCGCTACCACGGAGTGGACATCGGTGTGGCGGGCACGCTGGAGCCCCCCCTTCCGATCCCCACCCTCATCGGTCGGCTGATACAGACTCTGCAGGTCCCGCCCGTGCGCGTCCTGGCCTCCGGGCCCCCGGAGGCCCATCGCGTGGCTGTCATCTCCGGGGATGCCGTCTCTATGCTGGAGGAGGTGGCGGAGGCCGGACTGGATACCTTCATCACGGGGGAGACACGCCACGGGGCCTTCCACGCCGTCGCCGAACGGGGGATGAATGTCCTCTTCGCGGGCCACTACGCCACGGAGACGGTGGGCCTGCGGGCGCTGGCCCGCCATCTGGAGGGGCGGTTCGGCCTGGAGACGGTCTTCCTGGACCTGCCGACGGGGATGTAGCCTCACCCCTCCCCCCGCCGAAGGCGGCGGGGGAGGGGTGAGGCCTACTCCACCACCACCTGCACCGGCGGCTGGACGGCCCGCAGCGTCGGGTTGTAGTAGTCGTAGACGATGGCGGCGGGAGACCAGGCCCGCATCGGGAAGCGGGCCCGCAACCGGTACTCCAACTCCACCCTCCCGCTCAGGTTCTCCAGGTAGAGGATGACCTGTCGCCCCGTCCACTCGTACCGCTTGACCCGCGTCGGCGCGTCGGCGGTGCGGCGGATCAGCGCGTCCAGGTCCTCCGTCAGCACCGCGAACCCCGGCGGCACCCCCAGGTCCACGATCACCCACTGCGCGCGGCCCTCCCGCAGCGTCACCTCCACCCGCTGGGTCACCGTCTCGTTGACCTCCAGTTCGGTCCGGTCGTAGGAGACCCGAATATCTATCGGCCCCTGGGCCCGCTCCTCCTCCCAGGGGACGTAGTAGACGGCCGTCACCTGGTAGAG
>CALDFY010000315.1 GCA_937942115.1 uncultured Anaerolineae bacterium
TCCCCCTGCGCAGCGACGGTGCCCAGCGCCAGGGCCAATCCCCCGAGCACAACCCCTATCCGGATGATTCGCTTCAGAGCAGACATCGGCGGCACGGGGTTATTGTAGCACAGGCCCGCCGTTCCCACAACCCGACCACAGACCACAGACCACAGACGATGGTCGTCCGTGGTCTGTCGTCCGTGGTCAATTTGACAAATTCTCCTTTTAGTGGCATAGTACCATTGGGGGTGATGGTATGGTCACCGTTGAACCGGTCCGGAGCCGTCGTGACCTGGAAGCCTTCGTCCGTTTCCCCTGGCGGGTCTATCGGGGGGACCGGAACTGGGTGCCGCCCCTGATTTCCGACCAGATGAAGCGCCTGGACCCCGAGCGCAGCGCCTTCTTCCGTCATGCCGACGTCCTCCGCCTGCTGGCCCGGACGGGGCGGGAGGTGGTGGGGACGATGGTGGCTTTTGTAGACCACCGCGCCAACGAGTATCGGGGCGAAGCCGTGGGGGGCTTCGGCTTCTTTGAGGTGGTGGAGGACTACTCCGTTGCCGCCGCGCTGCTGGATGCGGCCCGGGATTGGCTTCGGGAGCGGGGGGCCACCGTGATGCGCGGCCCGATGAACTTCACCCAGTCCGACCACGGGGGCGTCCTTATCGCCGGGGCCGACTGCCCCCCGGTGATGCTCCAATCCCACACCCCGCCGTACTACGCCCGCTTCCTGGAGCAGTACGGTATGGAGAAACACTCCGACTTCTATGCCTATCGCATCTTCCGCCACCAGATCGGCGAGAACCTGGAGCACGTGCCCCAGGAGATTCTCCACGTGGCGGAGGCGGCCCAACGGGTCAACCGGGTCAACCTCCGCTCCATTCGTCTGGACGACTGGGACCGGGAGGTGCGGGTGGTCTGGTATCTGTTCAACGAGACCCTGAAGCACTTTCCGGATTACGTCCCGATGTCGGAGGAAGATTTCATTGATATGGCCAACCCGCTGCGCTCCCTGATAGACCCGCAGATGGCGCTCATCGCCGAGATTGACGGGAAACCGGTGGGCTTCGGGGTGGCGATTCCGGACATCAACCGGGTCCTCATCCACCTGAACGGGCGTCTGTTCCCGTTCAACTGGCTGCGGGTGCGCGGCCTGATGCGCCGGATTGACGTGGCGTCCTTCAAACTGATGGGGGTTCTGGACCAATACCGGATGCGGGGCATAGACGCGGTGCTATATCTGGGGGTGATTCAGGGATTTATGCAACGGGGATATGCCTGGCTGGACGGCTCCGTCACGGGGGAGTACAACCTGATGATGAACCTGGTCGCCCAACGGTGGGGGGCTGAACGGTACAAACACTTCCGGGTATATCAGCAATCGCTGGTTGGGTGAGCAGGAATCATTACTCAATGCACTCATCTCATTTCAGGAGGCCCCAATGCCCAGGATAACCTTTGAGGAGTTCCGCCGCATTGTGGCAGAAGAACTGGATGTGGACGAGTCTAAGGTTTCGCCGGAGGCGTCGTTCGTGGAGGACCTGATGGCCGATTCTATCCAGTTGGTGGAGATGATGCTCAGTCTGGAGGAACGGGGAATCGTGATCCCCATAGAGACGGCCTGGCAGGTCCGTACCGTCGGAGACGCCTACCGCCTGTACGCCGAAGCCCTGGAGGCCAAACGTTAATCCGCAATCTTGAATCTGCCATCTTGAATCTGCCTTCATGCCCTTACTGATTGACGGTCATAACCTGATCAGCAGGACTCCCGGGCTCAGCCTGGCGGATCCGGACGACGAGGCGGAACTGGTACGCCGGATTCGGCAATACTGTCGGCGCCAGCGGGGGCGGGCAACGGTGGTTTTTGACGCGGGCGTCGTGGGAGGGCGCTCCGGGGCCCTGAGCACGCCCGAGGTGGAGGTCGTCTTTGCCCCGTCGGGCCGCCGCGCCGATGACGTCATCCGGGAGCGCCTGGGGAGGGCCCGCGACCCTGCGGGCTGGACCGTGGTGTCGTCCGACCGCGAAATTCAGCGCATGGCCCGCCAGGCCGGCGCGCGCGTGGTCTCTTCGGAGGAATTCGTCGCCCAGATGCGGGCTTCGTCCCCCGCGCTGCAGGAGAAGCAAACCCCGCGGATGTCCGAAGACGAGATTCAAGAGTGGCTGGACCTTTTCCGGCAGCGAAAGTAGGACGACAACGATCAGGAGGCACAATGGCACCCAATCTCTTACACAACGGCGACTTTGAGCGCGGATGGGAGGGCAACCACCACCGGTGCGTCGTCTATCCGGTCGGGGGCACGCCCTACGAGCGGGAGGCGGGGGAAATCGCCTGTCCCGAGGGCTGGAAAGCCTGGTATCTCCACGGCCTTCCGGTGGAGCACGACCCGCAGAACGGCGTCGGCTGGGCGGCACCGGAGGTCCGGCCCTGCGGCCTGGTGCCCGACCCGAACCGGGTCCACGCCGGCAACTGGGGCTGCCTCCTCTTCACCTTCTCCCGCATCCACGATGCCGGCCTCTTCCAGCAGGTGACGGTCGCCCCCGGCACCCGTCTCCGCCTCTCCGCCTGGGCTCACGCCTGGAGCAATCGCTGGGGCTCTCCCCACGAGAGCGACCCCCGCTGGAGCGAAGGGAGCCACGTCGGCTACAATCATTTCTACGCCGAGGAGGGCACTCCCGGCCTGGACGACGCCGACCGGAACTTCACCTTCTGGGTGGGGATTGACCCCACCGGCGGCACGAATCCCTACGCGTCCACGGTGGTCTGGGGGAAGGGCGCGCACATCTACAACGCCTACCGCCAGGTCCCGCCGGTGGAGGTGACGGCGCAGGCCGGCACGGTGACCGTCTTCCTGCGCTCCCGCACCCTCTGGCCCTTCAAGCACAACGACGCCTACTGGGACGACGTGGTGCTGGAGGCGGTCAGCCCGATGCCCCAGGTGGAGTTGACGGCGGAACCGGCCTCCCCGGAGGTCGGGCAGACAGTCCGGGTGACGGCCCGGTCCGACCGGCCGCTGGCCGGCGCGACGCTGCGGGTCGCCGGGCCCGACGGCGCGCTCCTCGCGGTGACCCCCGCAGGGGCGAATGTCAGCCCCCCCTACGTTTGGGACTTCACCCCGCAGAAGGCCGGGGAGCATTCGGTCGCCCTGCTGGTGGAGGGAATGGCCGCACCGCTGGCGCAGATGGCCCTCACCGTCCGGCCCAGGGTGTGGGGCCTGCCCCGGGAGCAGTACGATCGGACTTACGTCCTGCTCCCGCCGGGTGCGGGCGCGGAGTGGGTGCGGGCCATTCTGGAGAGCGGCGCCTGGGAGCGGCGCCGGTGGACCATCGGCGGCAGCGCCGACGACGCAGGCATCGGCGCGCTCCTGAGCAAGACCGTCATCGCCATCAACCCGAGCCGGTGGCCAGGCGACCTGGAGGCCTTCTTCCGGCAGTATTATCCGGGGACCCGCTACGTCCCGCTCCTCGCGGCGACGCCGGAGGAACTGCGGCGGAAACTGGAGCAGATGTAGGTTCGTAGTAAGGCACGAAACAAAGCGGAGTGCCGTCCAAAACCGTTCGTAGCGAGGCACGAAGCGAAGCGGAGTGCCGTCAAACGCGGTTATCCTGAAGGGGAGCAGTGGGGAGGCAGAAGGCCGACCAGCCAGGCCGGGAGGCCATCCCGGTTCTCCGGGGTGACCTCCACCACCCAGGCATCGGGGAACCGCTCCAGGACTTCGGTGACCAGTTCGGGACGGACCACCACCAGGGCCAGAAGGAAGCGCCCTTCCCGCAGGACGTCCATCCCCACGGCCCATCCCCCGCCTCCCATTTCCAGCGGCCCCAGTTCGTCTATCACCAGCAGGTCACAGGGGGTGCTGCGGGCCAGGATGTCTGTCCCCCAGGCCAGGGCGTCAGGGTCAAAGAGGTACCGGCCTACCGGCACGCCAGTCGGCCCGGAGGCCGTCAACGGGCGGCGGTCGCCGGTCCGGACATCCACCACGACCCGCCGGTCGTCATCCTCCCGCTGTGTCAGCAGGCCGGCGCAGGAGTACCCCGCGTTCTTTGCCAGGGTGACGGTGCGGAGGCAGAGTGTCGTCTTCCCCACCTCCCGGGGGCCGGTAAGCAACACCGTAGTGCAAGGTTTATCTTGCATCTCTTGCAATGGCATTCTACCCGAAACTCGCCTTTTTGCCACCCTTGTGGCCCAAGCGGAGTTGGTTGAGTCCTATTGTATGGTCTAAAATCTCAAAAAATTGTGCCGGGCAGTATCTCTTCCGGGCGGCGCGTTGTCCCCTCCTCACTCCTCACAAGTGTAGGTTTTTTCAAGCCCCTCTCGTTCTGGGCGGGCGACAGGCTTCTTTGCCCCTCACCCCCCTGCCCCCCTCTCCCCATCGCTCCGCTCTGGGGAAAGGGGGGTGAAGAGAGGGGATTTTTGGGCGGGCGGCGAAG
>CALDFY010000316.1 GCA_937942115.1 uncultured Anaerolineae bacterium
AAAAGCCGGGCCGCGTTCTCCGCCGTGGCGCGGGCCACCTCCTCCGCCGTCATCCCCCGCGCCCGCGCCACCGCCCCGGCGACGTACCAGACCCAGGCCGGCTCGTTGCGACGCCCCCGGTACGGCTCCGGGGTGAGATACGGGCAATCCGTCTCTATCAGCAGGCGGTCCAGGGGCACGTTCGCAGCTACCGCCCGCAGCCGGTGGGCATTGGCAAAGGTGACCGGGCCGGAGAGGCCGATGGAGAAACCCATCGCCAGCACCCTCTCCAGCCGCTCCGGGCCGCCGGAATAAGAATGCAGCACGCCGCCACCGGCCCACCCCCGCAGAATGGAGAGCACGTCATCCCACGCGTCCCGGCTGTGGATGACGGCCGGAAGCCCCAACTCCGCCGCCAGCGCCAACTGGTCGGCGAAGGCCTGCCGCTGCACCGGGCGGGGGGAGAGGTCGCGGTAATAATCCAGCCCGATTTCGCCGATGGCGACGACTTTGGGATGGCGGGCCAGCGCGCGCAACTCCTCCCGCCCGGAAGAAGTCAGGGTGTGGGCATCGTGGGGATGAACGCCCACGGCAGCGTAGATGAAATCGTACCGTTCGGCCAGCGCGACGGAAGCGCGGCTGGATTCCAGGTCGGTCCCCACATTCAGAATGGCGACCATCCCCACCGCCCGCGCCCGCGCGATCACCGCCTCCCGGTCGGGGTCAAACTCCGGAAAGTCCAGGTGGGCGTGGGAATCAATGACCATTGACGACGGACGATGGACCATAGACCACAGACCACTACCGGCTATACTCCCGCCAACTTTCGCCCCTCCTCCAGCAGCGGGCCGACGCGCGCGGCGTCGGTGGTCTCGCAGTAGATGCGGATGAGGGGTTCGGTGCCGGAGAAGCGCAGCAGCAGCCAGCCGCCGTCCTCCAGGTAGTACTTGTAGCCGTCATACGTGAGGATGTCGGTGACCCGCAGGCCCAGGATGGAATCCGGCCGGGCCGCGTCCAGACGGGCCTTGATCTCGTCCCGCCGCCCCGCCGGGAAGGTGATGTCCAGACGGCTGTAGGAGTAGACGGCGCCCAGTCGCCCGTACAGTTCGTCCAGCAACTGAGAGGGCGTCTTCCCCGTCCGGACCATCATGTCCAGGAAATAGAGGTTGCCCAGGATGCCGTCCCGTTCGGGGACGTGGCCCCGGAAGGCGTAGCCGCCGCTCTCCTCCCCGCCGATCATCGCGTCCGTCTCCAGCATCTTGGGCGCCACGTACTTGAAGCCCACGCCGACCTGGTGGACCGGCACGCCGTAGATTTCCCCCAGTTTCTCCAGCATGGAGGTCGTGGAGAGGGTCTTGACGATGGCCCCCCGCTCCCCCCGGACCTCCAGCAGATAGTACGCCAGCAGCGCATAGACCTGCAACTGGTTGACGAAGCGCCCGTGCTCATCGCCGATGCCCATCCGGTCGGCGTCGCCGTCCAGGATGACGCAGACATCGGCGCCCAGTTCGGTCGTCTTCGCCAGCGCGACGTCCACATTGGGCGGGATGGGCTCGGGACGGGTCATCTCCGGGAAGAGGGGGTTGGGGACGTTGTGGATTTCGGTGACGCGCGTCCGGCCTCCGGCCAGCAGGCGCGGGAACCAGCCGATGCCGTTGCCCCACATCGGCTCCACCAGGATGTGGAGCCCGGCCTCCCGGATGCGGTCCATGTCCACCAGACGGGAGATGTGGGCGATGTAGGCCGGGGCGGGGTCCCAGACGACGATGCGGCCCTCCGCCTGGGCGGTCGCGAAGTCGGTGCGGCGCACCTCCTCTATGGGCGGGATGGCGGCCTCAATCTCCCGCAGGCCGTCCGGGGCGACCGCTGCCCCGTGCTCGTCCCGTACTTTGAATCCGTTATCGGAGGGCGGGTTGTGGCTGGCGGTGATGTTGATGGCCCCGGCGGCCTTCCGCTCCACCACGGAATAGGAGATGACGGGCGTGGGGGTCGGGCCGTCCGTCAGCCAGACCCGGTGGCCGTTGGCGGCCATGACTTCGGCGGCAGCGACGGCGAAATCGCGCGCGGCAAAGCGCCGGTCGTGACCGATGACGACGTCCGCGCCGGACTTGCCGTGCGCGGCCAGGTAGCGGGCGAAGCCCTGGGCGCACCGGCGCACATTGTCAAAGGTGAAGTCTTCGGCAATCTTTCCTCGCCAACCGTCGGTACCGAATCGGATGACAGTCATCGGCAGACCTCCTGGGATGAAAGATAGACGACAGACGACAGACCACGGACGGCTCCCGGCTCACTGCTCCCGGCGAACTTTGCCACCCGCCGTCCCAGTTCCACCGCGTAGTTGGTGCCCCGGTCCCAGGGGTAGACCTGGCTCATATTGGCCATCCACAGGCCCGGCAGCGGTGTCTGCAGGGGCAGGACGTTCCGGGAGTGGTAGAGGGTCGGCACCGGCTGGGCATACGGTTCGGCGAACATCCAGACCGCCCGCACCCAGTCGGGGCGGATTTCGGGCTGAATCCGCACCAACCCGGGCCAATAATGCTCCAGCAGGGCCTCCTTGTCCATGCCGAAAATGGGGTGGTCCGGCGGCAGGTAGTCGCCGCAGTAGACGATGTGGTCGCCCCCGTAGTGGTCCGGCGAGATGTAGTTGGTGTGCTCCACCAGTCCCATAAAGGGGAACTCGTCCCCTTTGGGCAGGTTGATCCAGTAATGGCCCCGGGTGAGAGGATGTCGGAGGGCCAGGACCAGGGTGACCGCGCCCAGGGACTTGAGGGCGCGCAGGCGAGCGACGTAGTCGGCGGGGAGGTCGGGGGCCAGGTCGGCCAGCACCCCCGGCGGGCAGGTGGCGATCACCCCCTCGTGGGTCGCCCACCCGCCTGCATATTCCACCGTCCACTTCTCCCCTTCCCGTCGGATGCGGCGGACGGGCGCGTTCAGGAGGATCCGGCCTCCCTGGGCAGTGACCCGTTCCACCAGGACGTCCGCGAATCCCTGAAACCCGCCGACGAAGTAGCCCAGACGGGGCGTCCGCTTATGGAGGCGGGCCCAGAACCAGGCCATGTTGACGTGGCGGTACTCCTCGGGGCCGAACTTACTGATGAGGAGAGGCTTCCAGAGAATCTCGTAGGCCCGAGGGCCGACGGCGCGCCGGGTCCACTCCTCCGCCGTCACCCCCTCCAGCGGCTCCCAGCGGCGCAGCAGGCGCAGGTACAGGGTGACCACCCCCACCCGCAGGCGGTCGTGGAAGGGCAGAGGGGTGAAGCGCAGCACCCGCATCGGGCTGTCAAAGGGATAAATGCGCCCCCGGTAGTAGATGGAAGTGGTGGGACGGGGAAAGAAAAGCCGTTCGGCTACCCCCAGTTCCCGGATCAGGGAGATGGCTTCCCGGTCGGAGGCGAACCAGTGGTGGTAGAACCGCTCCAGGGGCCACTCCCAGCGCTCGTCGTGAAAACCGGAGGCCAGCCCCCCGGCGTAGGGCCGGGCCTCGTAGACGGTCGCCCGATGGCCTGCGCGGGTCAGGTCATAGGCCGCCGTCAGGCCGGTGATGCCGGCGCCGATGATGGCGATGTCCATTGGCCCTACTCCGTTGCAGGCTCCGGGGCCCGCCGGATTTTGCAGAGATGGGAGAATTGGGGTATACTCTCATTGAACCCCTCTGAATCAGGAGAACACGATGATTCAAATTGCCGAGTTGACATCCCAATACACGCTGAAACTCCCCGATGAAATAAGGGCTCGTTTTCGCCCATCGGACCGTTTTCTCGTCTGGGCCGAAGGGGACACGGTGTACCTGAAGCGGCTTACGCCTCCTCCGGTGACGAAGATCGTGGCCCAGGCGCCGGAAGAAGAGCCGTTGTCTATGGACGAGATTAGCGAGATTGTCCACGAGATCCGGCGCAAGCGCCGCGCAGGGTAAACCGATGCGAGTCGTTCTGGATACAAACGTCTGGGTCTCCGGGCTTTTATGGCGAGGTCTGCCCTGGAAATTGCTTTGCCTGGCGGAAGAACGATTTTATCCCGATTCCCCGGAAACCATTGCCCCGAACTCCCCGTCCCGCACCCGCACGCGCAGCGCGTCTCCGGCCTGCACCTGGGCCGGTGATCGGACGATGAGGCCATCCGCCGCCCGCCGGACGATGGCGTATCCCCGCTCCAGCGTAGCCAGCGGGCTGACCCCCTCCAGCCGCCCCGCCAACCCTGCCAGCCGCTCCCGGCGGACGGCCATCTGATGCCGGATGGCCCGCCCGGCCCGCTCCGTCAGGTCGTCCAGCCGCTGACGGGACTGGGTCAGCCGCAGGGCCGGGGAGAGGCGGCGCAGGGCCCGGACCTGCTCCCGGACCCGCTCCCGCCGCCGGGAAAGGTCTGCTTCCAGCGCCCGGCTCAGCCGGTTCCGGAGGATGCGCACCTGCTGCCGGAGTTCCGCGCGGTCCGGCGTCGCCAGTTCCGCCGCCGCCGAGGGCGTCGGCGCGCGCTGGTCGGCGGCGAAGTCGGCCAGGCTGAAATCCGTCTCGTGCCCGACCCCACAGACCACCGGGATACGGGACGCGGCCACCGCCCGGGCGACCCGTTCGTCGTTGAAGGCCCAGAGTTCCTCCAGCGAACCTCCGCCCCGGGCCAGCAGGATCACGTCAATATCCTCCCGGGCGTTCAGCGCGCGCAACGCGGCAATAATCTGGGGCGGGGCCTCGTCGCCCTGGACCAGGGTCGGGGCCAGAATGACCTCCGCCAGGGGGTAGCGGCGGGAGAGGATGTTGAGGATGTCCCGCAGGGCGGCCGCGTCCGGAGAGGTAACAACCCCGATGCGGCGGGGGAAACGGGGAAGAGGGCGCTTCCGCTCTGGAGCGAAAAGCCCCTCGGCTTCCAGCCGCGCCTTCAGCCGCTCGTACTCCTGATACAGCCAACCCACCCCCAGCGGCTCCAGCGCGTCCACATACAGTTGCAGGTCACCCCGCTGCTCGTACACCCCCACCCGCCCGTGGGCCAGGACGGAATCGCCGTTGGCCGGAAGCGTGCGCATTCCCCGCACCCGGTCCCGCCACATCACGCAGCGCAGTTCGGCCCCGGCGTCCTTCAGGGTGAAGTAGCAATGGCCGGAGGAGACCTGCCGGAAGTTGGAGACCTCCCCCTCCACCCACACGTCCAGCAGACGGGGGTCTGTCTCCACAGTGGTACGGATGCGGGCCATTAACTGACTGACAGTGTATGCTTTCCGGTCTGCGATAGCAAACAGCGAGAGTTGTTCCAGCATAGTGGTTTTTAGTCTACACCAGGCGGGGAGAAATGACAAGTGTCGGGATGGTTCATTTTCTGAACGAAATGGGTGACACTTTTGGAAGGTATTAAAAATCACACACGTCTATTTTATTGTCCGCCAGGTCATTGCCCTCACCCCCTGGCCCCCTCTCCCCTGGGCCTGCGGCCAGGAGGGAGCCTCACCCCTCCCCCGCCGCCTTCACCTCACCCCCGGCCCCTCTCCTGACCCTTCGGTCAGGCGAGGGGAGGGGTCGGGGGAGGGGTCGGGGGCTCACAAGTGTAGGTTTTTTCACACCCCTCTCGTTCTGGG
>CALDFY010000317.1 GCA_937942115.1 uncultured Anaerolineae bacterium
ACCTGCGTTGACGCCCTTCTCCGGAGGTCGGCGAAGGCCGACCTGGTTGCGAACGAAGTGAAGGGACCCGGCCGAAGGCCCAAAGAGGCTGGCTTCAGTCAGTGCCCGAGGCGGCGACCCAACAAGTTAACGCATATGGGAGTGAGGGGTGGGGCCTCTGCCGCCGAAAGGCGAGCGGGAGAAGGGAGGGGTAAGGGGCATAGGCGTTAACTTAAGGCTGGCTTCGGCTCTCCGCTTCCCGCCGCCCGGAGCGCCGATGGGAAATCGGCCTCCCCTGGGGGCAACCGCGAGGGTTGCCCCTACGCTTTGCGCCGGGCGTCAACCTGCGTTGACGCCCTTCTCAGGAGGTCGGCGAAGGCCGACCTTGTTGCGAACGAAGTGAAGGGACCCGGCCGAAGGCCCAAAGAGGCTGGCTTCAGTCAGCGCCCAAGGCGGCGACCCAACTGGCGCAGCCCCTTAAGTTAACGCATATGCCCCTGCCCCCTCCCCGCAGCCGCTGCGCGGCGCGGGGAGGGGGAGAACTGAAGGGGTTTGGCGGCGGCGAAGCCGCCGCCCACAAACCCCACCTTTTCACCCCCTTCTCCTCCCCGCTTTGCGAGGAGGAGAAGGGGGTCAGGGGGATGAGGAGGGGACAAAACGCCGCTCCGTAGAGGTCAGTTTATTGAAGTTGCACATGACGTTCAGGATACCTCCGGAGGCAAGAATTTCTCCATCTCCGCGATGAGTGGCGGGAGACCTTCCTTGACCGTCTTCCAGAGAATATCAAGGTTGATGTCAAAATAGGCGTGGACGAGGCGGTGACGCATCCCGATCACCTTGTCCCAGGGGATGCCTGGTATTTCCTGCCTGGCCTCCGGGCTCATTTGATATGCTGCCTCGCCGATGATCTCAATTGCCTTGACCAGGGCCCAGACAAGTTGCCTGTCGTGATCAAGGTCCTCACGAGAACGATTGCGAATGAACTCACCAGCCTGGCGCGCAGCATCCAGAATGTGGCGTAAACGGATCAGGTCATCCGGACGCATACTGCACCTCAGCTTCTGCCAGGACCCGGGCGCGGAAATAGTGACTCAGGTCCTCAGGTGTGCGGATGTCCACCTTTCGCCCGCCGAACAGTTTTGACGCCTCCTGCTCCATCCCCGCGATATCAAACAAGGTTGGAGTCCGATCCGGATAGAATTCAACCAGGAGGTCAATGTCGCTATCCGGCCCGAAGTCGGACCGCAGGGCTGAACCAAAGATAGCCAGCCATCGTATTCCATGCTTCTGGCAGAAAGCAGCAACCTCTTCTCTGGAAAATGGGACTTGGTTTTTCATTTCTCAATTCCGTCACCCTAAAGGACTACGGCGCCGTGACGACCAGATTGTCAAAGCGGACTTCGGTGGGAGTATCCTCGTAGGAAGTTGCAGTGAGCGCGATGTCACCGCTGGTGAATTCCGAATCCTCCACCTCCGCCAGCAGGGTGCCGTTGACCGTCAGGCTCAGTTTGGAGCCCTGACAGACGGCGCGAATGTGGTTGGAGACATTCCCCTGCCGGATGGCACTGGATTCGGTGAAGTCCACCAGCCACTTAAACCCCGCGTCCGTCCCTTTGGCGATGGCGTAGTAGCCGTCGCCGGAGATGAGCAGGTAGTAGCCCGTGCCGCTCTCCGGGTCCGCCGTCCGGCAGATAACGCCGTAGTCGGTGTTGTTGTTGGCGGGAGCGGAGACCTGGGTGGCGTCCACCTCTATCACCACGTCGGTGAAAGAGCGGTTGGCGACACCCCACATCGTGTTGCCGCCCCCGTAGGAGACGACGTAGTAGTAGCCGTTGCCGTAGCCCACTTTGCCGGCGTCGTAATCCCCCACCTCCCAGCCGGACTTGGGGTTGCTGAAGTCGTCCTGGAGAAGGACTTTCGCCCCTCCGCCGGTCCCGCCGATGGGCGGCGGCGTCCCCAGGCCGGGCAGGGAGCAGGCCATCGCAGCCAGCATCAGCAGCGCTCCACCCAGCAGAATCCGATTTCGCATCTCGCCTCCTTTTGATTGACTCTGGACTTTGGGGCTCCGGACTCCGGACTTTACACTACTGCCCAAAAACGGCCCGAACCTCATCCACTTCCAGTTTCCGGAAGAGGGGCTGCGGGGGACGCAGGGGCTGACCGGCGGGCAGTTGGCTGGGCGCCCACTGCCCCACCGCACCGGTGGGGTCATAGCACAGCGTATCGTGGACCCGCTCGTTCTCCCGGAACGTCGCGACGTACTGCCGGCCGAACAGCGTCCCCTCGTAGCCCAGGTACTGGTGGAGCGCTTCAGACGAGAACGGAATGAAGGGGGCCAGCAGAATCTTCAGGGAGTCAATCGCCCGCAGGGCTACGTAGATGGTCGTCCCGGCGGCCGTCCGGTCTTCCTTAATCTGAAACCAGGGGCCTTTCTCTTCCAGATACTTGTTGACTTCCCGCGCCAGGGCCATGGCCTCGCCCAGGGCGGCGCGGAACTGGCATCCCGCCAGCAGCCGCCCAATGGGGCCGAAGGCGACGTCTATCCGGGCCAGCAACTCCACGTCGGTCCGGTCCATCAGCCCCGGCACCGGCACCCGGCCCTCAAAGTGCCGGTGGGCGAAGGTGAGCACCCGGTGGCAGAGGTTGCCCCAGGTCGCCAGCAGTTCATCGTTGTTGCGCCGGACAAAGTCCTCCCAGAGGAAGTCCGTGTCCCGCGTCTCCGGCATCACCGAAGCGATGTAGTACCGCAGGGGGTCGGGCGCGAAATGGTCCAGATAGACGGGTAACTCAATGACGACGCCCCGGCTCTTGGAGAATTTGTCCCGTTCCAGATTCATAAACTCGTTGGCCGGGACGTCGTAGGGGAGGTTGAGGCGACGAGTGGGGTCATCCTCGTACAGCCGCTCTATGCCGATCAACTGGGCGGGCCAGATGATGGTGTGGAAGGGGATGTTATCTTTGCCGATGAAGTAGTACGTGCGGGCGGCGGGGTCGTACCACCATTCCTTCCAGGCGTCGGGGCGGCCCTGATTGCGGGCCCACTCAATGCTGGCGGAGAGGTAGCCGATGACCGCCTCAAACCAGACATAGAGCCGCTTGCCTTCGTAGCCGGGGAGAGGGACAGGGATGCCCCATTCAATGTCGCGGGTGATGGGCCGGCCCTGAAGTCCGGCAGCGACATAGTTGCGGGAGAAGGTGAGGACGTTGGGCCGCCAGTGCTCCTTATCCTCGTTCAGGTAGGCCGCAATCCGCTCCTGCAGAGCCGGCAGGTCCAGGAAAAAGTGCTCCGTCTCCCGGGGGACGGGGACGGAGCCGTCTATCTTGCTGCGGGGGTTGATGAGGTCCAGCGGGTCCAGAAGATGCCCGCAGTGATCGCACTGGTCGCCGCGCGCTTCCGGATAGCCGCAGTAGGGACAGGTCCCTTCCACGTACCGGTCGGGCAGGAAGATGCCTGCCGTCTCCGAGTAGAGTTGGACCTGGGTCTGACGGTAGAGGTAACCCCGCTCCAGGAGCCGCAGGAAGATGTCCTGGGCCACCCGGTAGTGGTTCTCCGTATCGGTGTGGGTGAAGAGGTCGTAACTGATGCCGATGCGCTGCTGGGTATCCAGGAAGCGGGCGTGGTAGCGCTCAAACAGTTCCCGGGGGGTAACACCCTCCTTCTCGGCCCGGACGGTGATGGGGGTGCCGTGGGAGTCGGAGCCGGAGACCATAAGGACATCGTTGCCGGCCAGGCGGTGGTAGCGGGCGAAGATGTCGGCGGGCAGGTAGGCGCCGGCCAGATGGCCGACGTGCAGGTCTCCGTTGGCGTAGGGCCAGGCGACACAGACGAGAATTTTTTGGGGCACTTTCTCCTCCTGCACACTTGGGCTGGAAGGCGGGCGGCGATTCATCTTGCGCTACGGCCGCCGTTTCTGACGCACAGGAACGTGTCCCGCGCGTGGAAGACCTGCAATGACAGTTTGCTTTGCTCCGCTCGCGCTGGGCGGCGTGCCTTTGTTAGAGAAATGGATTGCGTATCTGAGGTTCTTCTTCAATGGTTTGCATCGTTCACCCTATGGGGTTCTCCCGCTACAAAAGGCATTCTGCTCATATTTTACTACGCTTCCCTTACAGGGCAAGCCAGCAGGCGGCGCGGGGCGTGGGTGAGAAGACGGGGGCCCTCGGCCTCCACAACGACCGTATCCTCCACTTTGGCCATGAGGCCGTCGGCGGGGGCGCTGACCTCCACCTCTACCGCCAGGACCATTCCGACGGCAAGGGGGGTCTCCTCGCGCGGCCAGAGGACGGGGGGTTCGTCTATCTCCAGGCCCAGTCCGTGGCCGACGAAGCCGGGCAGGGAGAGGCGGCCAGGGGGAAAGTGGGGCGGCGCGCCCCGGGCCAGGGCCGCCTCCGCCGCCGCGTAGACCTCGGCAACGGAGACGCCGGGGCGAAGGGCCGAGAGGACGGCCTCCTCCACGGCCAGCGCGGCCTCAAAGAGGGCTTCCTGGGCCGCCGTCGCTGGCCCCACCACGTAGGTCCGGGACTCGTCGGCGGTGTAGCCGTCGTACGTAGCGCCGATGTCCAGCACCACCAGGTCGCCCGTGCGGACCTCCCGGCGGGAGGGGCCGTAGGGGGTACCCGGGCTCAGGCCGGCGCCGGTGACCACCAGGCCGTGGCCGCCGCGCACGGTCAGGTTCTCGCCGCTCATCAGGAGGACCCCGCCGCCGCGCGCGCCGGGGGAGCGGAGGGGCTGGTAGCCCTCGTGTCCGGCCCGCCGCAGCGCCGCCTCTACCTCCGCCGCCAGAGTCAGTTCGCTGGTGCCGGGGCAGAGGACGGGGGGCAGGGCCGCGTGGCCTGCATCGGCGACGGCCGCGGCCCCCTCCATGGCCCGGATCTCCTCCGGCTCCTTAACTATCCGCTGGGCCAGAACCAGAGGACTGATGTCCTCTATCCTCCAGTCGGGCAGCGCGTCCCGCATCCGCCGGTAGAGTTGGGCGGGCATCACGTCCAGGTCGGCGCCCAGGGCGCCCCCGGTCAGGCCCTGGGCCGCCAGGACGGCGGCGACGGCGTCCCAGCCGCTCCCCGGCTCTACTCGCGCCAGGGTGGCCTCCCGGCGGGCCAGGTCCAGCCCCCGGCGCACCAGAAGGACTGCCTCCTGGGGCCCCACCACCAGCGTGGCCGGGCGGGCCGTCCCGGCGTAGTAGAGGACGTCCCGGGGGTGGACCAGTACGGCCGCGTCCAATCCTGTTTCAGCCAAACGTTTCTGCAACTGGTTCAGCCGGTCGTTCAAATCTCCTCCAGGAATGGGGCCTCACCCCCACAAGCGTTAACTTAAGGCTGGCTTCGGCTCTCCGCTTCCCACCGCCTCGGGCGCCGATGGGAAATCGGCCTCCCCTGGGGACAACCGCGAGGGTTGCCTCTACGCTTCGCGCCGGGCGTCAACCTGCGTTGACGCCCTTCTCCGGAGGTCGGCGAAGGCCGACCTCTTGGCCGAAGGCCCAG
>CALDFY010000318.1 GCA_937942115.1 uncultured Anaerolineae bacterium
GTTGGAAGAGGCCCAGTACCGCGCCTTGAAAGAACTGGCGGCGCGCCAGCGGGTCTCTGTGGCTGAGTTGATCCGTCGGGCCGTAAGCACCTGGCTGGCGGGGTCGGCCCAGGTTTCTGAAGAGGAACGCCGTCGGCGGGCATTGGCTGTCGTGGGCCAGTTCCACTCTGGTCTTTCTGATGTTGCGGAACGTCATGATGAATATCTGGCGGAGGCTTATGGCGAATGGTGATCTTCGTGGACACCTCAGCCATTTACGCTCTGCTGGATGCTGATGATCGCTATCATCCCCGCGCCAGCGCGGCCTGGGTAGAATGGATAGCGCAGCCCGTAACCTTTGTATATTCCAACTATATTCTCGTGGAGAGCCTCACGCTCATTCAACGCCGTCTGGGGATGAAGGCTGCTCAGCGTTTCATAACGGAATTGGCTCCTGCCTTTCGGCTTCATTGGATTCAGCCCGATGTCCATACTGCCGCCCTCAGTGCTTTCCTGGCTGCCTATCGCCGGGATGTCAGTCTGGTGGACTATTCCAGTTTTGAGTTGATGCGCCATCTGGGCATCCGCACGGCCTTCACCTTTGACCGCCACTTCGCGGAGCAGGGGTTTGAGGTATTGCCGGTGCCTTGAGAATGACAACGGAAGCGGAAAATGGCTCTCTGCACCTCTCGCCGGATCATTGGGCTGGCCCCCCTTGCTGGTCTATTGCTATCCTTTTTCACCCTGAACTACCAACTGGGGGCTAAGAGTCTCTGGGTAGACGAACTCTTCACGGCTCAGATTACCTCAATGCCTTTACCCCAAGTTCCTGCTGCTGTAGCCGCCGATTTCCATCCTCCCCTGTACTTTCTACTTGTGAATCTCTGGGCCAGGATAGCGGGCACAACGGAGTTTGCCCTGCGGTGGCCTTCCGTTTTCGCTGCGATGATGGGATTATGCTTGCTCTATCGGCTGGGAGCTCTTCTTGGAGGCCGCCGGATTGCGTTTTGGGGCTTGCTGGCTCTGACCCTTTCTCCTTTCTTCGTAGAATTCTCTCGGATGGCGCGCTATTACTCCTGGACCCTGACTCTGGGGGTGTTGGCGACTTTTCTCCTGCTCTCTGCCTGGCGCTCAGAGAAAACGAGCCTGTGGTTAGGGTACGGAAGTGCTTCGGTTCTGCTACTATACACGTTCTATCTGGGCATTCTGTTGCTGCTGACCCATGGGCTGGCCGTGATGTTGACGGATTCCCGTTGCCGTCGCAGGTGGATAACGGTCGTGGGCCTGGCTGCCCTTTGCTTTCTGCCCTGGGCAACCGTCACAGCAGCTCAGATTGCCCGGAGCGGAGAGATGGGCCCTGCGGATTTCGCCGGTCATTTCAGCGGCCTGCTGCTGGCATCCCTGTACCCTTTTTACGCCTTCAGCGTGGGTGAGACCATTTTCCCGTGGTTCCCGACCGCTGTTCCGGCGGCTCTTGCCTGGCTTGGGCTGGCTGCTTATGGCGGATGGTCTCTTCACAAGCCGTGGCGGCTCTTTTTCATCTTGCTGGTGGTTATCCCTGTGCTCCTGACAGCCATCGTCGTGACTTACATCTCCACCGGCACCCCGTTCCTGAACGCGCCGGTTCGGTCCTTCTTTGTCCTTCCATACCTGACTCTTCTTGGGAGTGCGGGTTGGTCTGCTCTGCGGAGCCGTTTCTGGCGGGCTGGGCTGGGAGTCCTGGTAGGTGTAACCTGGATCGTGTCGCTGGTGAACGGCTATACCGGACGGCAGTACCTGAACCCCAACTACATCATCCCTGCTCGGGAAGTGGCTCGGAAAATCGCAGCCGAAGCGGAGCCCGGGGACGTGGTGATTGGGGAATGGGATAGCGGTTTCAGTTACTATTTTCAGCGGGAAGAATCGGGGGCGACATACCTGGAGGCCGGTCGGACGGCCGATGTGGTTCGCTTTCTGACTGAACACACTCCCCAACGGGTCTGGCTGGTGACCATTGGGCGGGACCGCACCCGTGAGGCGACACCGGTGGAAGTCCTGAACTGGCTCTCCACAAATTACCGGCTGGTGGAAGAGAGAGGATATGTGGAACAGGACCCCCTGTACCGGCGTATCAAAGAGACCTTGCTCCAACGTCCGGCCTACCCGTACAAACTGATGGTCCGCCAATTTGAACGCAGGCCGTAGGGAGCGGATATGCGGCTTGCTCTTCTCCCTCTGGTTGTTTTCGTCGTTGTCCTTGCCCTCTACATCCCCACCCTCGCCCCCGGCCTCCTCTGGGGCGGCGGGGATTTTGCCACGTTTCAGACGATGGCCTACCTTCTGGAGATTCAACTCCCCGGCGGAATCTTCGGCCATCCCCTCTGGGTCATCCTGGCCCACCCCTTCACCCGGCTCCCAATACGGGACGTGGCCTGGCGGGCCAACCTGGCTTCTGCGGTTTTCGCAGCAGGAGCACTGGTGCTGGTCTTCCTCACCGCCCGCCGCCTCACCCGCTCCACCCCGGCCTCCCTCCTGGCGACCGCCGCCCTGGCCGTCTCCCACACCTTCTGGACCTACGCCGTGATGGCCAAGGTCTATTCCCTTAACGCTCTGCTCCTCATCGCCTGTATCTACCTGCTCCTCCTGTGGGGTGAGAAGAGACGGAGCGGCTATCTCTGGGGGTTCGCCTTTCTCTACGGCCTCAGCCTGCTCAACCACCTGGTGATGGCGACGGCGGCAGCGGGATTTCTGGCCTATATCGGCCTCATCGCCTGGCGCTGCCGGGGGGAACCGGGCCTGGGAAAAGCGTTGCTCCTGGCCGCCCTGGCCGGGGGGATGGGAGTCGCCCCTTATCTCTTCCTGCTGACCGGGACGGGGACCACCGGCAGCGCCCTGGGCACCGTCTTCGGTTTCCTGCGGGGGCTCGGATACGTAGCCACCCGGCCGCAGGCCCTTTTCCTGGGCATCGGCGTTGGCCTGGCCCTGCTCCTCTATCAGTTCCCCGTGACCTTCATCCCCGGCCTCCTGGGCCTGCGATGCCTGGGCCGGCAAAGCGGACCCGAGGCCTGGATGCTGGGCTTGGCCGCGCTGGGAAATGTGCTCTCGCTGCTGGCTTCTGTAGACCCTCGAGTTTTGGGAGGCTACTGGTGGAACTTGCATCAATACCTTTTGACTTACGTCGTCTTTGCCCTCTGGATCGCCGTCGGCTTCGCCGCCCTCTGGCCCCGGCTGGCAGGCCGGAAATGGGCTGTTGGAGGCGTCGTCCTGCTGACGGTTGTCCTCCCCATCCTGGTCTACGCCCTGGCGCCGACGGTCGCTCGTCCCTTTGTCTCCAACCTCCCCGGCTTTCGCCCGCTCCCGGGGCGGGATAATCTGACCTATGTCCTCTCCCCCTGGAAACATCGCGAAACCGGCGCGCGCCAATTCGGTGAGTCTGTTCTGGCCGCTCTGCCCCCGGATAGCGTCCTCTTCGCCGATTACAGCATCTGGGCCGTCATCCGCTACCTCCAGGTCGTGGAGGGCGCCCGCCCGGATGTAGAACTGGTTCAGTTGAGCGGCGACCAGGTCTCCCTGATCCGGCAGTATCGGGACCGCCCGCATCTCTTCCTGGCCGACGTCTACCGGTACTACGACCTGGAAGGCATCGGCCGGTACTTTGAGATTCAACCCTTCGGCCCGCTCTATCGGCTGGTTGGGAAAGGCCCATGAGCCCCCACTATGTCCTGGATGCCCGCACGGCCACCGATCACTTCCCCGGCATCGGCCGCTACGTCGTCAATCTGGCCCGGGCGATGGTGTCGCTCCTGGGCCCAGGGGAGCGGCTGACCCTCCTGCGCGACCCCACCCAACCCGCTCCCTGGGACCTCTCCGCCCTGGCCGGGGAGCGGGTGCAGGTAGTGGATGTGCCCCTTTCCCCCTTCTCCCTCCGCCAGCAGTGGGCCGTCCCCCGCCTCCTGGCCCGCCGGGGTGCCGACCTCTACCACAGCCCGTACTACCTGATGCCCTACCGGCCCGGCGTGCCGACCGTGCTGACTGTCCACGACCTGATCCCACTGCTGTTTCCCCGGCAGTCCACTCTCCAGGCCCGCTTGCTCTTTCGCTGGACAATGGTGCTGGCCCTGCGGACTGCTTGCCAAGTGATCGCCGTCTCCGAAGCGACGCTCCGGGACCTCCAGCGTCACTTCCATATTCCTGCCGACAGAGTCTCAGTTGTCCCGGAGGCCCCCGACCCGGCCTTTTACCCCCGTCCCCCTACCGAGGTGGAGGCCCTCCGCCGCAAATATGCTCTCCCCGACTCCTTCGTCCTCTACGTCGGCTCCAACAAACCCCACAAGAACCTGACCCGCCTGATGGAAGCCTGGGCACAAATCACGGAACACGGAATCCGCAATACCCTGGTCCTCGCCGGCCCCTGGGACCCCCGCTACCCCGAACCCCGCCTTCTGGCCGAGCGGCTGGGCCTGCAGAACATCCGCTGGCTGGGGCCTGTGCCTGAGGCTGACCTCCCCGCTCTTTACAGCGCGGCCGACCTCTTCGTCTTCCCCTCCCTCTACGAGGGCTTCGGCCTGCCGGTGCTGGAGGCGATGGCCTGCGGGGTGCCGGTGGTCTGCTCGGATACCTCCAGCCTGCCTGGGGTGGCCGGCGACGCCGCGCTGCGGGTGGACCCCAACGATGTGCAGGCCCTGGCGGCGGCCATAACGGAACTGCTGACCAGCCCGGCGCGGCGAGCGGAGATGAGGGAAAAGGGGTTCCAGCAGGCGGCACGATTTTCCTGGGAGCGGACGGCGACGCTGACGCTGGAAGGGTATCGGGGCGTGGTCGGTGGGTCATCTACTTGACATTCCATCGTTTTGTCTTACAATAAAAGTAAGACAACCGCTGGGAGATGAGCCGATGAGAGTTGTGACCCTTTCTTCCAAAGGGCAGATTGTGCTCCCCCGGGAGGTGCGGGAGGCCCTGGGGGTACGGAAGGGTGACCGCTTCGCTGTGATGTTAGAAGGGGAGCGGGTTATATTGACCCGGCTGCCTGCCCAGGTCCGGGGTGACTGGCGGCGCTGGCGGGGATGCCTGGCCGGTTCCAGGGCCCTTCAGGAACACGCGGCAGAGCACGCCGATGAGGTGCGGAGCGATGAGCGTCTGCCTTGACGCGTTTGCCCTTCTGACCTGGCTGCAGGATGAACCTGGAGCAGACCAGGTGGAAGCGTTCCTGGCGCGGGCGGCTACGGAGGAGGGATTCCGCTGCTGGATTTCCTGGATCAACCTGGGTGAGGTCTACTATCGGCTCTGTCGGACTCGGGGAGTCGGGGCAGCCGACGCGTTCTGGCTGGATGTGCGCCGTTCCCTCCCTGTGACTCCAGTGGGGGTGACGGCAGGGCGGGTGCTGGAGGTCGCCCGTCTGAAGGCCCGCTACCCGATGGCACTGGCGGACGCCTTCGCCGTTCAACTGGCCCGTGAAATGGGCCTTCCACTGGTGACGGGTGACCCGGAAATCCGGGGGCTGGAACAACAGGGGGTCGTGCAGGTTATCTGGTTACCGTTCTGATCCCCTTACTTGACAATCCCCCATCCTGCGGTAACATGAAAGTGGCCGTGCTAGACGGGGAGCTGGCGGTGCCCTGTACCCGCAATCCGCCATAGCGGGGTTGAATTCCTTCCCGAGGGCTCACGTCGCCGGAAACCCCTCCGGTCAGAAGGTGCTGAACGGTGGGTCCTGCGCGGCAGGAGCCTCCAAACCCCGCCAGGTCCGGGAGGAAGCAACGGTACGGAGTCCCTCCTGGGTGCCGCAGGGGTGCCTGCCCGGAGCCGGATGGCCGAAGACGGTCCGGCGGCCAGGTTCGACGGAAGGTGCACGGCCATTTTTTATTGACCACGGACGACAGACGACAGACCACCGGAGATGAACGGGAATCGCATATTCCAGGGCGCCGTAGCCCTGGCCATTTTGCTGGGGCTGGGCGGGCTGGCTGCCACCTATCAGGCCGACGCCATCCCGGTCACCCTGGTCGTGGACGGAGAGGCCCGCCCGGTCCGCACACACCAGCAGACCGTCGGCGCGCTGCTGCTGGATGCCGGCCTGAATCTCCGCCCCGAGGACGTCGTGGAACCGGCCCCGGAGACGGCCCTGCAGCCGGGGATGACGGTGACCGTTTCCCGCGCCCATCCGGTGACCATCCAGGCCGACGGACAGATATGGACGGTCTGGACCCACGCGGCGACGGCCGACCGGGTTCTGGCCGAGGCGGGCATTTCCCTCAATCCGGTGGACCGGGTCACCGTGACCTCCTGCGAATCGGCGACCACACCGGCCTGTGTGGGTGACCGATTGATCCAGGTCGCCCGTGCGGTGCCGGTGACCCTCCACAAGGACGGGCGAACTGTCTCCTTTCTCACGGCCGCGCCGACTGTCGGGCGGGCGCTGGAGGAACTCGGTCTGGCCCTCTACCGGGCCGACCGCGTCCGGCCCGACCTGGGACAGCCCATATCCGCCGGGATGCACATCTACCTGGAGCGCTCCCGGCCGGTCACCGTCCTGGTGGACGGAAAGACCCTCCGCACCCGGACCCATCGCAGCCGGGTGGGGGAGGTGCTGGCCGACCTGGGCATCGTCCTGGTGGGCCAGGACTACACGGATCCGCCGCCGGATACCCCCCTCGGCGAGGAGACCGAGGTCCGGGTCGTCCGGGTGGCGGAGGCATTCCTGGTCCAGCAGGCACCGATCCCCTACTCGGTGCGCTGGCAGCCGGACCCCGAACTGGAGATAGACCACCGGCGGCTGATCCAGGAGGGCGCAGCGGGCATCCTTCAGCGGCGCTGGCGGGTGCGCTACGAAAACGGCGTAGAGGTCGCCCGCGCGCTGGAAGACGAATACGTTGCCGTGCCGCCGACGGAGAAAATTGTCGGCTATGGGACGAAAATCATCGTCCGCCAACTGGAGACCCCCGAGGGCGTGGTGGAGTACTGGCGGGTCATCCGGATGCTGGCGACGTCCTACAGCGCGTCCACGGCGGGCGTGCCGAAGACCAACCCCTATTACGGCCGCACCCGGCTGGGCCTGCCCATGCAGCGGGGCATTGTCGCCGTGGACCCGCGCGTCATCCCGCTCCGCTCCCGCGTCTACGTCCCCGGATACGGCATCGGGCTGGCGGCGGATACCGGCGGCGCCATCAAAGGCCGGCGGATTGACCTCGGTTACAACGACGACGACCTCATCCTCTGGTATCGCTGGGTGGATGTCTACATCCTCACCCCCGTTCCGCCCCCCGACCAGATTCCATACATCCTGGACTAACCGTAGCACAAGATTTATCTTGTGTATCTCGTGTATCTTGTGCTTTATGGGGCAACGCCTTTGCGTGACATCCGGGCTCTTCTCCGCCACTACGGTCTGGAACCCCGTCGGGAACTGGGACAGCATTTCCTGGTAGACGTGCGGGCGCTGGCCCGCATCGTGGCCGCCGCCGAGTTGACGGCGGAGGATGCTGTCCTGGAAATCGGAGCGGGGGTGGGGAACCTCACCCGGCTCCTGGCGGAGAAGGCCGGGCGCGTCGTGGCGGTGGAGATTGACCGGCGGTTCCTCCCCGTTCTGGAGGCCGAATTGGCCGACTGCCCCAACGTCCGCCTGGTAGTGGGAGACATCCTGGCCCTGGACCTGTCCGAACTGATGGGGGAAGGGCCGTATAAAGTGGTGGCGAATCTGCCCTACGCCATCACGTCGGCGGTGCTCCGGCATCTGTTGGAGGCGCGCGTCCCTCCCTGGCGGATGGTCGTGACGGTCCAGCGGGAGGTGGCGGAGCGGATGGTAGCCCGGACCGGGCGGATGAGCCTGCTGGCGGTCAGCGTCCAGTTGTACGGCCGCCCACAACTTCTGTTCCGACTGCGCCCCGGCGCCTTCCACCCTCCGCCGGAGGTGGACTCGGCGGTGGTGAGGATAGACCGTCATCCCCACCCCCCGGTGGAGGTGATGGATGTGGACCGGTTCTTTCAGGTAGTCCGGGCCGGCTTTTCCCAGCCCCGCAAGCAACTGAGCAACAGCCTGGCAAGCGGCCTGGGCATTTCCTCGGACGAAGCGGCCGATGCACTGCGGAGGGCCGGCATAGACCCGCGCACCCGTGCGGAACGGCTCTCTCTGGAAGACTGGGCCCGTCTGGCCAGCGGATTGACCTGCCACAAGTCGTAGGAGGGATGACATGCGTCTGCATCGTGGAATCGTCTACTGGTTCATCGGAGGGTTCATCCTCCTTCTGACCGCTTGTGCTCAACCGACCCCCAGCCCCACTGCTACCGCCTTTCCGGAGGAGGAACTGCCGCCCCCGGTGACCATTTCCCTCCCCTTCAACGTCTCCACCCAAGAAACCCCGACGGCGGCGTCTCCTCCCAGTTTGTACCTGAATCCGCCGAGCCTTTCGCTGGAGGTCGGGGAGACGGCCACCGTCCAGGTCTGGGCGGATGGGGTGGGGGGCGTGCATTCCCTCTCGCTGGAGGTGGGTTTTGATCCGCTGCTGGTCCAGGTTGTGGACGCGGACCCCGGGGTGGAGGGGATTCAGGCCGCGCCAGGAGACCTGATGGGGCTGGTGTTGGAGAACAAGGTGGAGGGGAATCGTCTGATGTATCACGCAGCGGTCTTGCCCGATGCGACCGCACGGGATGTAGGCGTCTTGGTCTCCCTGCCGCTGCAGGCTATGGCGCCGGGGATCGCGCCAATCTGGATAGATCAGGTGATCGCTCAGGACAAGAACGGCGCCCCGGTTTCGGTGGCCCCTCTGGCGGACGGGTCTATCACCATCAGCGGCGCGGCGCCGTTATCGGCGACGGAACTACCGCCGCCGGTAACCCCTCAGCCGGCAGCGACAACTCCTGGGGCGTCGGGAGCGGGGGGCATTTACTACATCGTGGGGCCGGGGGAGAATCTCTTTCGCATCGGCCTGAAGTTCGGCACTACAGCCCAGGCGATTGCCGCTGCCAACAACATCGCCGACCCCCGGCAGGTCCGGGCTGGGACAATGGTACTGATCCCGGTGCCGGCCCCGGGAGGAGGGTACGGCTACTACGTCCGGCCCGGAGATACGGTCTATTCCATCGCCCGCCGCTTTGGGATGACGGTGGAGGAACTGGTCAGTCTCAACAACATCGGGCCGGATTTCACCATTCACCCGGGTACGATTTTGAAAGTCGTGCCGAGGCGGTAGGGCTTCTTCGCCGGGGTTGCCCTACAGGTCCCAGAGCGTCAGACCGGTGGTCGGATCCGCCCGGCGGTATACGGGCTCTGGGAGTACTTGGACGACCACCTCCAGCATCGGAAAAACGTGGCCTTCTATCAGATGGCCGCCCACAGTGCTGCCATCGGAGCGTCCCAGAATGGCGTGGGCATGGACGATGGGCGTGCCGTCTTCTCCAAGAGCCACATTGCCGGTTATGCTCAGTACTTCCACTTGTTCTTCTACCGGAATCGGCTGGTAGCGGGCGGCGGTGGTGTCAAAATACCCCAGGGTGGCCCGGCGCATTGCGCCGATGGCCCACAGTACGGCAAAGCCCACCTTCTGTTCTGCGGCCCACGACCGCAGGGCCGTTATTGCCTCTTCCCCGGCCTCCAGCCGGACGAGAAACCGTCCCTCCGCATACCGCACGCGCATAGCAACCTCCAGGTGTACGGGTAACGCAGGCCGCCAGGCCGGTTCCTCACCCCACCCCCAGCGGCTTCGCCGCTATTCCTTCCCCTCTCCTGACCGAAGGTCAGGAGGGGTGAGGAGCGCCGCCAGGCCTGCCTCTGCACTCCCGGATTATATCACGGTTGGGGTGGTCTGCAATGATAAAGGTGGGGTTTGTGGGCGGTTTGTGGGCGGCGGCTTCGCCGCCGCCCACAAACCCTACCATCTCCCCCCTCCCCACGCCGCGTAGCGGCGGTGGGGAGAAAGAGCGGGCAACTGCAAGGGGTGCTCCTATATCCTCACCCCACCCCCTGTCCCCCATAAGCGTTAACTTAAGGCAGGCTTCGGCTTTCCGTTTCCCGCCGCCTCGGGCGCCGATTACCCATCGGCGCCCGGGGCGGTTGGCTTGCCGAAACCGGCAACATGATGTAATATCAAGACATCCGATTCGGGAGGAAGTCAGATGGGGAAGCAGATCATCCAGACCGCTGACGCCCCAGCCGCTGTTGGCCCATACTCCCAGGCGGTCCGGGTGGGAGATTGGATTTTCACCGCCGGGCAGTTGGGCCTGGTCCCCGGGACGAAAGAGTTCGCCGGGCCGGACATAGAATCCCAAACCCGCCAGGTGCTGGAGAACCTCCAGGCCATTCTGGAGGCGGCCGGCTCCTGCCTCCGCCACGTAGTGAAGACGACCGTCTTCCTGCAGGATATGGGAGAGTTCCCCCGGATGAACGGTGTCTACGCAGAATTCTTCCCCGAAAACCCACCCGCCCGTTCCACTGTCCAGGTAGCGGCATTGCCGATGGGGGCCCGGGTGGAGATTGATGCCGTAGCGGTGGCCTGTGATTGTGACCCGTCTGAGCGATGCCCGTGCTGTGAGGAATAGAGAGAGATGGCCGAGGAGCGGACGGGCCCGGGGAAAGAGAACCGATTTGGGCCGTATTTCCTGAGGGAGCGGACTGCCCGGCGACTGGTCGTGGAGCGGACGAGGGCGCCGCTGGTTTCCATAATGGTCGTAGGGGGAGCGTTCCTGCTGTTATTATTGACTTTGGCACCGTGGCGAGGCGGAACCCGGGTACCTGTTGCGATCAGCCTGGCGGGAGTTGCTCTGGTGGTTGGGTTCCTGATCGCCGGGTTCGTTCCCCGTCTGGAGCGGCTGACGGTAGATTTAGAGACCCGGGAGTGCTCCCTGGAACGGGTCTATCTCCTGGCCCGTCGGACCCACACCCTTCGGATTCCTCTGGGTAGGGTGGGGGAGGTGCGCTGTCGTCAGCGGGTCTGGCAGGAAGCACCCGACGCTGCCGTTATCCGCTGGTCGGTGGAAGTGGTGGGGGACGGGAAAATATGGCCCCTGGCCGAGGATGACCGGGAGGAGCCGATGCAGGAATTGGCCCGACTGGTTGCCGAGGTCGCGGGGATCCCCAAACGTTGATCTGGGGGAGAGTGACGGTGAGACTTGTTGGAAAGCGAATCGCCGTTCTGGCCGAAAACAACTACCAGGACCTGGAACTCTGGTACCCGCTCCTGCGGATGCGGGAGGAGGGGGCAGAGGTCAAGGTGGTCGGCACCGGGAGCGCCGTCACCTATACCAGCAAGCACGGCTATCCGGTGACGGTGGACGTCTCGGCTGACCAGGTCTCCGCCGACGACTTTGACGCCATCATCATCCCCGGCGGCTATGCTCCCGACCTGCTGCGCCGGTACGAATCGGTGCTCCGACTGGTGCGGGAGGCGTTCCAGAAGGGGAAGGTCGTTGCGGCCATCTGCCACGCCGGATGGGTGCCCATCTCGGCGGGCATCCTGAAGGGCCGACGGGTGACCAGTTTCTTCGCCATCAAGGACGATATGGTGAACGCCGGGGCGGAGTGGGTGGACGCTGAGGTGGTGCGGGACGGCAACCTCATCACGTCGCGGAAGCCTGAAGACCTTCCCGCTTTCTGCCGCACAATAATTGATTCTCTCTCCGAGGGGTCATGATGAATCTCTCCGTTTTTCGGGACCCGCAGGCGGCTCGGGCCATCGCCGAGGCTATCGTTGCCCGCTCTACCCGCCCGGTGCGGCTGATGGAGTTCTGCGGTGGGCACACCCATGCCATCCTGCGCTTCGGCATCCCGGACCTGCTCCCGCCGACGGTGGAACTGCTATCGGGCCCGGGCTGTCCGGTCTGTGTGACGTCGGCGGCTGACCTGAGCCGGGCCATCGCGCTGGCGGCCATCCCCGGGGTCATCCTGACCACCTTCGGGGATATGATGCGGGTGCCGGCCGACCGGCATCGCTCCCTGGCCCGCGCCCGGGCCGAAGGCGCCGATGTCCGCATTGTCTACTCGCCGCTGGACGCGCTGGAGGTGGCCCGCCAGAACCCTGGCCGAATGGTGGTCTTTCTGGGCGTGGGCTTTGAGACGACCGCGCCGATGGTGGCGTCGGCCATTCTGGCCGCAGAGGCGGAGGGCATCCGCAACTTCGCCGTCTTCAGCACCCATAAACTGACGCCCCCCGCTATGCGGGCGATTCTGGACGCGGGGGAGGTCCGACTCTCCGGGATTATCGGCCCGGGCCACGTCACCACCGTCATCGGCCCTGAAGCCTGGCAGTTCCTGCCCCGGGAGTACGGTGTCCCCTGTGCCGTGGCCGGGTTTGAGCCGCTGGACATCCTGCGGGCCATCCTGGCGCTGGTGGAGATGCTGGAAGCGGGGCACCCGGGCGTTGCCAACGCGTACTCCCGCAGCGTGCGGGCCGGAGGGAATCCCGCCGCACTGGAAGCAACGGAGCGGGTCTTTGAGGTCGCCGGGGCGGAATGGAGGGGACTGGGGGTTCTGCCGGCCAGCGGCCTGCGGATTCGGGAAGAGTATGCTTCCTACGACGCCGAGCGACGCTTCCCTGTGGAGGCCCAGCCTGCCCCTGAACCCCCGGGTTGTCGCTGTGGCGACGTCCTGCGGGGGGTCTTGCGGCCGATGGAGTGTCCCCTCTTTGCGCGGGTCTGTACCCCCCAGAACCCCGTCGGCCCCTGCATGGTCAGCGCCGAGGGCGCCTGCGCCGCCTACTACCAGTACGGCCGTTCCATTCCCGACTAACCCTTCCTGTCTCACTTTTCTCGTTTCCCGTTTCACTTTTCACGTCCTGCCATGTCTCTCCCACCCCTGACCCTCCAGATGACCCTGTACCAGGCCCTGCGGCGGGTGACGGAGAACCGTCCCGCCCAGGAGGCGCTGGTTTGTGGAGGCCTGCGGCTGACCTACGGCCAGTTGCAGCAACGGATAGACCGGGTCGCTGACTTCCTGGCCGATCAGGGCGTTCGGAAAGGGGACCGGGTCGCCTTGATGCTCCCGCCGGGGGCCGATTACATCATCCTCTTTTTCGCCATCGCCCGGGAGGGGGCGGTCGTCGTCCCCATAGACCCGACCCTCCGTCCCCAGCGGGTGCTCCAGATTGCCGGTCAGATCGCGCCTGCGTGGATGGTCGTGGCGGAGCCGCTCCCGGATGCAGTGGCGTCCGGCTTGCCGGACGGGATAGAGGTCCACCTGTCCGACGAATTTCTCCCGGAGCGGATGCCGGACCTGCCCCCATCTCCGCCGCCGGAGGTTGCGCCGGGGGACCTGGCGGCCATCCTCTACACATCCGGGACGACGGGCGTGCCCAAGGGGGCTATGCATACCCACCGCAGCCTCATTGCGCCGGTCGTCGCCAGCCTGAGGCTACGGGAATTGTGGATGAAGCGCCCCTCCCTGGCGCAACTGCCCAGAATGGGGCGGGCGCTGGCCCGCTACCGACGGCGCCTCCTGCGGGCCGTTGGTCGCCCCCAGATTTTCCTCTCCACCACCGGTTACCATAACACCACCGGCATTGAGGTTTTCCTCCAAGCATTACTGATGGGGGATACGCTCGTCGTTCAGCCCTTCTTCCATCCGGTGGAGGCACTGGAACTGATCCAGCGGGAGCGGGTGACGGTTCTGGTCGCGGTGCCGACGGCGCTGGCGGTGATGCTGCGGGTGGAGAACTTTGACCGGTATGACCTCTCCTCCCTGCTGATTTGCGGGACGGGCGCCGCGCCCTGTCCGCCGGACCTGGCGCGGGAGATTCAGCGCCGCTTCGGCTGCGCGCTCCATATCGGATTCGGGGCCACCGAAATCGGCGGAGGGATCGCGGCCACCGATGTCGGCGACTCGCCGGACCTCCAGGCGGAGACGGTCGGGCGCCCGATGCCGGGGATGGAAGTGCGCATCGCCGATGAGGAAGGCCGTCCCCTGCCCCCGGGCCAGGTGGGGGAACTCTGGGTGCGGGGGGAAAACGTGATGCTGGGCTACTGGGGCGCCTCTGACCTGACCGAGCAGGTATTGGACGCCGAAGGATGGTATCATACCGGCGACATGGCAGTGATGGACGAACGGGGATACCTGCGCATCGTGGGCCGGAAGAAGGATATGATTATCCGGGGCGGTCGGAACATTTACCCCGAAGAGATAGAGCGGCATCTGGTTGCTCATCCCGCGATCCGGGAGGCGGCGGTGGTGGGGGTGCCCGGACGGTTCGGCGACGAAGAGGTCTGGGCATATGTCATCCCGGAGGAAGGGCAGACGCTGACTTCTCAGGAAGTGCGGGAGTTCTGTCGGAAGGTGTTGGAACCGTATCAGATTCCTCAGGTCGTCCGGGTGGTGGCGGATTTCCCGCGCGCTTCTACAGGGAAACCGCAGAAGTTCCGATTGCGGGAAATGGCGATGAAAGAAAGGGAAGGCAATTTGCCGTAGGGAAATTTTGGTATATAATTTTGGAATGGCTTACGAATTGAGACAATTTGCTGTTGGGGGAATTTCAGTTATAATTTCACCGCACGTAGCGCAAGATCTATCTTGCAATGGTAAACACCTATGAGCATCCTTCTATGGGGGACCTCCTCGTTACCATACTTTGAGTGGCCGGCTCACTGGGGGGCCGTACTGCTTCTGGGGCTATATATCGTATTGCTCCTCATCGTCCTGGCTCGCTCCTGGCAGGATTTTACTGCGCTGCGGGGAAAGCGATGGCTCCTGTTTATTCTCCTCCTGCTCCTCACCCCTCCACTGAACCGATTGCTCATTCTACGGTTGCCGGCCCCCAACTTACTCCCGCCGCCTTTCCTGCCGGCTGAACCGGCTGTGCCGGGATTCCCTCTTCTGGGATTACTGCCTGTGATGCCGGCCGCCATCTGGCTGGGTATTGGGCCTGCGACCATCCTGGGCCTGGTGGCCGGACTGTTCCGCTCTACTACCCATGTTCTGTTTGAACCCCTGAACCTGGCGCTGGGGGCGGCTCTTCTGGCCTTTTTCCTGAGGCAGGACTTCCGGGGGAGATTGGCTGTCCTGCTCCGTCAGCCACTGGGCGCGGCCCTGATCGTTGCCATCCTGATTCAACCCGCCGTCATGATCGGATGGCTGGTTGGCGAATACCGTCCGGGCCAGGGCCTGGTGGTGCTGGACTACGTCCTCACCCTGATGGCCATCATTATCCCGCTGGCCTTCATGGAGGCTCTGGCCTACGGTACGCTCTTTCAGGCTCTTTACTTCCTGTTCCCCCGATGGCGTCCGGTTCGCGCCGCTCGTCGTTCCCCGCCGTATGCCCGCACATTGAATCGCCGATTCCTGTTTCTGTTCATCCCTCTTTTTATCCTGTTTTTCTCGGTCCTCGTCTATGCGGTTGCCTCGTCGGCGATGAATACGGCGACCCGCCTGGCGGTGGATGCCATGGTCCGCGACGCTCGCAACGGTGCTGATGGGATCGGCGAGTTTGTCTCCACAGGGCAGAGCCTCATTCGCCAGTTCTCCGCTGCGCCGTCCGTCTGGAGTGACGACGTTCAAGTATGTCAGGCCCAATTGCAGACGTTTATCCAGATGCTCCCGTATTTCAGCCGCCTGACGGCCTATGGCCCGGACGGGAGCCTGCGCTGTTCTTACCCCTCCTATACGCCGGGCGAGGTGGAGCCCACCCCCGAAGAGCAGGAGTTCCTTTCCCTGATTCAGGCCACCGGCGGCGTGCAGACGACACCGGTTCACTGGGGGCCGAACGGTTCGGTCATTCTCTCTTTTTTGAGTTCCCTGGAGCCCGGTGCCGGAGGTGAGCCGCAGGGGGTTCTTGTGGGCCGGGTGGAGATGGGAGTGAACCCTCTCCTGGAGCGGGTCCTGACCGGGTTACAATGGACAATGCAGCAGGGAGAGGGCTTTGTGGTAGATAACGGGGGCCGAATCGTTGTCCACCAGGACCCCCAGCGGCTGCTGGAACGGTGGGAAGTGGACCAGAGCCGCCCTCCGCTGGCGACGGTGGGGGGCGGGTGGGTGCGGGAGACCCGGGATAGTCGGACCAATGCCCGCCAGATGGTTTGTTATCTGCCGGTTAGCGGCTATCCCTGGGCTGTGGTCATTCTGCTTCCCCACAAGGTCCGCATGGAACTGGCTCTCAACATTGCCACGCCGCTTTTGGTCCTCCTGACGGCTCTGACCGGAGTAGTGGGGTTCATCATCTCTCTGGCGACGAGCCAGTTAACTCGTCCGCTCAACCTGCTGGCCAACGCGGCGGAGGAGATTGCCCGGGGCAACCTGGAGAAGTCCATCCAGATGGCGGGGGATGACGAGATTGCCCGGCTGGGCGAATCCTTTGAGAAAATGCGGGCCAGTCTGCGAGACCGGTTGAATGACCTCTCCTTGCTTCTTCGGGTGGCCCAGGAGGTCTCCGCCACGCTGGACCTCTCTCAGGGGATTTCCCGCATCCTGGAAGGGGCTCTCCAGACCCTTCAGGCCCGCGTCTCCCGGATCGTTCTTCTTTCTGCGGCGGGGGATCCTCAGGTCGTGATCGGCCGGGGCGAGCCGGTAGAGAATATCGGGACCCTGGACCGGGCGCTGGCCCTGGCCGCCCGCGATGCCCGCACTGCCATTGTCCTGGACAACCTGCGCCGGGCCCGGCTATTGGCGGGTGCGGGCCCTCTCCCGGAAGACGTGCAGGCCGTCGTGGCGTTGCCGGTTCTCAGTAAGGGACAGCCCGTCGCCGTGATGTGGGTTGGGTTTGACCAGCCTCGCCGGCCCGAACCCTCTGAGCTGGACCTGCTCTCCACGCTGGCCGGTGAGACGGCGGTCCTGATTGAGAATGCCCGGCTGTTTCAACTGGCTGAAAGTGAGCGGCGGCGCCTGGCGGCGATTCTCTCCAGTACCAGCGATGCGATCCTGGTCACCGACCGGGATGATAACCTCCTGCTGGTAAACCCTGCCGCCGAGCGGGCCCTGGGCATCCCCGCCGACGAACTGGTGGGCAGGAAAGTCCCCGAGACCCCCCTGGACCCCGCGCTGGTGCGCGTTCTGACGGAACCGTTGAGCCGGGGCGGGCCATTGGTGGAGGAGGTTCCGTTGTCGGGCGGACGGGTTTACTACGCCAGCGCGTCTACTATTCTCAGCGCGGCCGGGGAGAATATGGGGCGGGTCGTGGTGATGCGGGATATTACCCACTTCAAGGAACTGGACGAGATGAAGTCCGAGTTCGTTGCGACCGTTTCTCACGACCTGCGCGCCCCGCTGACCTTCATCCGGGGATATGCCAGCATGCTCCCGATGGCGGGAGACCTGACCCAGAAACAGCAGGAGTATCTGGACAAAATCTTCACGGGCATTGAGCAGATGAGCACCCTGGTGGAGAACCTGCTCAATCTCCAGCGGATTGAGGCCGGGGTGGGTCTGGAGGAGCGCCCCTGTCACGTCGGGGCCTTGCTGGTGGAGGCGGTGGATGGGATGCGGGCCCGGGCGGTGGCGAAAGGGCTGACCCTTCGCCTGGAAGCGTCTGAGCCGGCCCCGGTGATCTGGGGGGATGCGATGCTTCTCCGCCAGGCCATTGCCAATTTGGTGGACAATGCGATCAAATACACCCCCTCCGGTGGGACGGTAACGGTCGGTTTGCAGGTGACGAATCAGGAGGTCCATATCGTGGTCAGCGATACCGGTATCGGCATCGCTCCGGAGGACCAGGTGCGTCTCTTTGAAAAGTTCTACCGGATCCGCCGCCGGGGATTGGAGGATGTCCCGGGTTCCGGGCTGGGGTTGGCCATCGTCAAATCCATCGTGGAGCGGCATGGGGGGCGGGTCTGGGTGGAGTCCCGACTGAATCGGGGCAGCACTTTTACGATTGCGTTACCGATTCGCAAGCCGTCAGGAACCGGTGGTTCTGCTGGGACGGTGTAGTTGGCCCCTTTGTGTTTCGTGTAGTCATTAGTGGCCCCAACCCCTGCCATCGGATACGATATAGACGGCCCCTCCTTTTCTTCGTATAGTCATTAGCGGCCCCGACCCCCGCACCCGATAGGGTCGGGTGGGGGAGGTGTGGCGAAATGTCCCTTCAGATTGGCATCGTTGGTCTCCCCAATGTCGGCAAATCCACCCTTTTCAACGCGCTTACTCAGGCGGGCGCGGCGGTGGGAGCATACCCCTTTACGACCATTGACCCCAATCGGGGCATCGCCGCAATTCCGGACCGACGATTGGAGGCCCTGGCCCGGCTGGTGGGGCCGGAGCAGGTCACGCCCGCCACGGTGGAATTTGTGGACATCGCCGGCCTGGTCCGGGGGTCTCACCGGGGGGAGGGGCTCGGCAACCGTTTCCTGGCCCATATCCGGGAGGTGGATGCGGTCGCCATTGTCGCGCGCTGCTTTGCCGACCCGGACGTGGCCCACGTAGACGGAAGCATAGACCCGATTCGGGACCTGGAGGTCCTGGACCTGGAACTGATCCTGGCAGACCTGGAGACGGTGCAGCGGCGGTTGGAAAAGACCCGTCCGGCGGCCCGGGCCCGTCCCCGAGAACTGGCGACAGAACTGGCGTTGCTGGAAGAGTTAGAGGCGCGGCTCCAGAGAGGGGAACGAGCCTCGGCGTTCCTGAAGGCGGACGGAGAGGAACGGGTCGCCCTGATCCACGAACTCCATTTGCTGACGGCCAAACCCCGCCTCTATGTGGCGAACGTTGCGGAAGAGGACTTGCCGGAGGGTGGGGAGGGTGCGGCATCTGTGAAGCAGTATGCGGAAGCGGAGGGAGCGCCCTGCATCATTCTCTGTGCCCGTCTGGAAGCGGACCTGGCTTCCTGGCCCCCCGACGAGGCGGCGGAGTACCGTTCCGCTGTGGGTCTCTCGCGGTCCGGCTTGGAGGAATTGGTCTGGGCGGGGTATCGGGCCCTGGACCTCATCACGTTTTTCACCATTGCCGGTGGGCGGGAGGTGCGGGCCTGGTCGGTGCGTCGGGGCGCGACGGCGCCGGAGGCGGCTGGACGGGTGCACAGCGACATGCAGCGCGGTTTCATCCGGGCGGAGGTGATTGGCTGGGAGGAACTGGTGCGGGCTGGGGGGTGGGCGGCTGCCCGGGAGCAGGGGCTGATCCGCACGGAGGGAAGGGATTATCGCGTCCGGGATGGGGATGTCTGTCTGTTCCGGTTCAATCCGTAGTTTCCGTTTCGTGTAGTCATCAGGGGGTGTCCCCCAACCTCTCATAACCACAGGTCCAGGAGAGGGGTAGGGGGTGGCTCTGAGGGCAGGGGGTGGGTGAGGGCCCTACCAGCCGCGACCGCGTCATTGCGAGTACTCCACGCATAGGCGCGTTCCGGCGGGGCAGAAACTGCAATGGCTTGCGTAGCGCAGGCCGCCAGGCCTGCCAGTGCAGGCGAACAGCCCGCGCTATGCCCTGTATGTTTCTGGGTAGTACTCCACTTTCTGGCCGCCTGCCGTTTCGTGTAGTCATAGGATGCAGGAAGAAGTGAAGCTGTTTCGGCGGCTGTTTTTGAGAACGAATCAGGCTATACGAAATGCCGGACGAGCAGGACAACAGGATGGCCATCCTGCACGTGGGGTGGGTTATTCCTCTTCCCGCTCCGGCTCGTTGAAAATCCGGTGGTACCCCCGGTCCAGTTCGTCGTCGCTCAGGTGGGTATAG
>CALDFY010000319.1 GCA_937942115.1 uncultured Anaerolineae bacterium
TCCCCAGAGCGGAGCGATGGGGAGAGGGGGGCAAGGGGGGTGAGGGGCAAAGAAGCCCGCCCGCCCAGAACGAGAGGGGCGCGAAAAAACCTACACTTGTGAGGGGGAGGGAGTAGGGGGAGGGGTGAGGCAGAAAATTGCGGCGGCGGCCCGCAGGGCCGCCGCCGCTATGGTCCGCTATGTCAACCGCAGCGGCAACCGCCGGATGCGCCTCCCCACCGCATGATACACCCCATTGGCCACCGCCGGGGCCACCGGAATCGTCGGCAGTTCGCCGATCCCCTTGGCCCCGTAGGGCCCCTCCGATGTCGGATGCTCCACAATGAACGAGACGATCTCCGGCACGTCCGCCAGTGTGGGCAGGCGGCAGTCGGCCAGTTTGCGCGTCCGGGGAACCCCGCCCTCCAGGACGAACTCCTCCTTCAGCGCCATCCCCAGCCCCATCACGACCCCGCCCTCAATCTGGCCTTCCAGTGCCAGCGGATTGACCGCCCGCCCCATATCGTGGGCGACGATCATCTTCCGCACCCGAATGGCGCCCTTCTCCTCGTCTACCTCCACCAGCGCAGCATGGGCGGCGAAACTGTAGGCCACGTAGGTATCCCCCTCCTGGTCCACGGGCCGGGTCGGTGGCATGTCGTACCGATGCCGGATGACGGTGGGGCGTCCTTCCGCCCGCATCCATCGGACGGCCTCCGCCAGCGGGATTTCCCCGCGCGGCGTGAAAATGGCCCCGTCCCGGAAATCCAGGGAATCCGGCGGGACGTCCATCCGTTCGCTGACCACGGCGGCCATCTGCTCCCGCAGCCGGACCGCCGCCAGCCGCACCGCGTTGCCGGAGACGAAGGTCTGGCGGGAGGCGGTGGTGGGGCCGCCCTCGGGAGTCCGGTCCGTATCCGGCGGGACGACCCGGACCCGCTCGCCGGGCACCCCCAGTTCTTCGGTGACGACGGCCGTCAGGACGGTCGGTAGCCCCTGCCCCATCTCCGCCGAACCGACGCGCACTTCGGCTTCGCCCTCTTCGGTCAGTTCCACTTCGGCGACCGCGAAGTCGGCGGCGCCGCCGCCCAGGCCGGTGTTCTTGTAGGCCAGCGCGATCCCCCAGCCGACGGCGCGCTCCCCCTCCCGCCAGCCCCAGCGGATCGGTTCCTCCGGCTCCAACCCCTGCTCCCGCCGAATCTCCGCCTCCACCCGGTCCAGGCACTCCTCCAACCCCACACTCTCCCGCAGCCGCTGTCCGGTGCAGGTGACGGCGCCCACCCGCAGGAGGTTCCGCCGCCGAATGGCTATCGGGTCCATCCCCAGTTCGTGGGCCAGTTCGTCCAGCGTGCTCTCTACGGCGAAGGCGACCTGGGGGACGCCGAAACCGCGAAACGCCCCGGCGGGCGGGTTGTTGGTGTAATAGAGATACCCGTCTATGCGGACGTTGGGGACCTCATACGGCCCTCCGGCGTGGCTGACGGCGCGGGCCAGGACTTTCGTCCCCAAACTGGCGTAGGCGCCCGTATCGGCCCGGATTTCGTTCTCCAGGGCGACCAGGTGACCGTCCCGCTGGGCGCCCAGCCGGACCCGGATGACCATCGCGTGCCGTTTGGGGTGCGCCAGCAGCGATTCGGCGCGGCTATAGCGGACTTTGACCGGCCGGCCGGTGGCCCGGGCCAGCAGCGCAGCGTGAATCTGGGCGGCGATGTCCTCCTTCCCGCCGAACCCGCCGCCCATCATCGTGGCGATCACTCGGACGTCCTCCCCCAGCGCGGCGGCAATCTGGGCCCGGTCGGCGTGGGGAATCTGGGAGCCCACGTACACCTCCATCCGCCCGTCCTCCCCGCGCCGGGCGACGGCGCACTCCGGCTCCAGAAAGGCGTGGTCTATCATCGGGGTCTGGTACGTCCGCTCTATCACCACGTCCGCCTCGGCGAAACCGCGCTCCACGTCTCCCCGCCGGACGTGGAGTTCCGCCAGCAGGTTGCCGGTGGGGTGGTCTTCGTGGACGCGCGGGGCGTCCGGCCGGCGGGCCTGGAAGACGTCCGCCACCACCGGCAGCGGCTCGTACTCCACCCGGATGTGCTCCAGTGCCTGCCGGGCGACCTCCGGGCTTTCCGCCGCCACCAGCGCAACGGCGTCCCCCACGTAGCGGACCTTGTCGGTGCAGAGGACGGGCCAGTCCCGGTGGACCAATCCGTGCCGGTTCTCGCCGGGGACGTCCTCTCCGGTGAGGACGGCCCATACGCCGGGGAGGGCGCGGGCTTCGGAGACGTCTATCCGTTGGATGCGGGCGTGGGGGATGCCGGCCCGCAGGACGGCGCCATGGAGCATGCCGGGAAAGGTCAGGTCGTCGGCGTAGCGGGCGGCGCCGGTGACTTTGGCGACGGCGTCCGGGCGGAGGAGGGGACGGCCCACCGCGCGCCCGGGCGGGCGGGTAGCGGGGATGAAGGGGCCGGTATCCCGCCCGGCCGCCGCGCGGACGGCTGCCACGATGCTCCGGTAGCCGGTACAGCGGCAGAGGTTGTGGCGCAGCGCGTCCCGAATCTCCTCGTCGGTCGGGTGGGGATTGCGCAGGAGAAGGCCCAGCGCGGTCAAAATCATCCCCGGGGTGCAGAAACCGCACTGGAGCGCGCCGTAGCGGATAAAGGCCTCCTGCAGAGGATGAAGAGCGTCGCCCTGGGCGACGCCCTCAATGGTGAGCACCTGCGCGCCCTGGGCCCGAAGGGCCGGGAAGCGGCATGAGCGGACGGGTTTGCCGTCCACCAGAACGGTGCACGCGCCGCAGGTGCCCTCGCCGCAGCCGATTTTGGTCCCGGTCAGATTCAGGTCGGTGCGGAGGACGTCGGCCAGCGTCCGGCCTTCGGGCACCTCCAGGCTCACCGCCTGGCCGTTGACGGTCATCTGGAGAAGGGGCATAGGAGACCTCCTGGGTAGACGACGGACGATAGACCCCAGACGACAGTGATGGGGGTAGTAGCGATTATATGCGGCTGTTCCGGTTGTGTCAACACGGTTGTCAGTGGTCTATGGTCTGTGGTCCATTTGACAATCCCCTGCTCCCGTGTTATACTCTCCGGTAGACGGGGGCCGTTAGCTCAGTCAGGTAGAGCAGGGGCCTTTTAAGCCCTTGGCCGCAGGTTCAAATCCTGCACGGCTCACCAGAGACGTGCCAGGCACTTCCGGAAGTGCCTGGCACGTTCCGCGATAAGGAGCAAGATGTCCCTTCCCCAATGGGCCTTCTGGCTGACGGTAGGCGTTATGGTGATCGGGCTGATCGGGACGCTGATCCCCGTTCTGCCCGGTGTGGAACTGATCTGGCTGGCCGCGCTGGTCTACGCGATGGCCGAGCGGTTCGCCACGATTGACCCGCTGACGTTCGCTGTACTGACTGCACTGGCCGCCATCGGGGTTACCGCCAACATCTGGGCCAGCCACCTGGGCAGCCGTCTGGGCGGGGCATCCTGGCAGGCGCTGCTGGCCGGATTGGGCCTCGGCGCGGTCGGCTTCGTCATCGGCCTGTTCGTGGGGGGCATCGGGGCCGTACCGGGAGGGCTGATCGGGGCTCTGGTCGGGGTTTTGCTGGTGGAGTACCACCGGCGGAGGGACTGGAGAGAGGCCGCCCGCGCGGGCACCGGATGGCTGGCGGGCTGCCTCCTTTCCAGTCTCATTCAGACCGTTCTGGGTGGGATGATGATTTTGCTGTTTCTCTGGCAGGGGGTGTGGAGACCGTAAGTTGGATGCTCCGCCGGGTGACCCGGAAGAAGCCGTCGGCCAGGCCCAGCGCATCCAGCACCTCCTCCGGACGGCCCGTGGCCCCCTCGCGAGCCGAGAGGCGCATCGTCAGCACGATCTCACCTGCGCGGGATTCCTCCAGAGAGAGGTCCAGAATCAGCGGGCGCAGGTCGTAGGGACGGCCCCGACGTTCCCGGGGAAGCGTTTCCGCCGCCAGCAAATCCTCTATCCGCCGCCGGATTTCGTCCACCCCCAACGCGGTCTCCACTCTGACCTCGTACTCGGCAGCCACCACCTGCGAGGAGAGGGACGGGGCACCCAGGGGGACTTCTTCTATGCTCCGTATCGCCAGTCCTTCGGGGAGGGTGGCGGTCAGGGCCCGGACGATGGTCTCCGGCTCCACCGGTCCCTCCAGCCAGAGGTCCAGCCATTCCGCCTCTGATGCGAAGCCCAGGGGCAGCGGCGCAGCGACCTGAAGGCGGGGGCGGGGGGTGAAGCCCTTCGTGTAGGCCAGGGGCAGGCCGGCTCGCCGGATGGCCCGCTCCCACGCCCGCACCTGCTCCAGGTGGGAGATGTAGCGGATGGGGCCCTCTACGGCGTAGGTGATTCGCCAGCGGGTTTCGGACATGGTGCATGTGCTTGCCCTGTGGGGCGGGGGGGCAAGCCCTGCCCCTACAATTCCCGTCGCCCCTCCAGGGCATTGGTCAGCGTGACCTGGTCGGCATATTCCAGGTCGCCGCCGACGGGAAGCCCCCGCCCCAGGCGGGTCACCCGGACCCCCAGGGGACGGAGTTTGGCCACCAGGTAGGCGGCGGTGTAATCTCCCTCGCTGGTGGGGTTCGTCGCCAGGATGACCTCCCGCACGTCCCCACCCTCCACCCGCTGCAGCAATTCGGCAATGCGCAGGTTTTCGGCGAACACTCCCTCCATTGGGGCCAGCGCCCCGTGGAGGACGTGATACAACCCCCGGTAGTGCTCCGTCCGTTCAATCGCCACCACGTCCAGCGGCTCCTCCACCACGCAGATGGTCGCCCGGTCGCGTGTCGGGTCGCTGCAGATGGGGCAGGGGTCCTGCTCGGTGATGTTGTAGCAGACGGAGCAGAGGCGCGTCTGGGCCCGGAGGTCCTGGAGGGCCTGGGCCAGCCGCAACGCCAGGTCCGACTCCCCCCGCAGCAGGAAGAAGGTCAGGCGCGAGGCCGTCTTGGGGCCGATGCCGGGGAGTTCGGAGAAGGTCTCTATCAGCCGCAGGACGGAAGGCGGAAGAGCGGACATTGGACTGCACCTCCTCACCCCACCCCCGGCCCTTCGGGCCACCGGAGGGGGGCAGGGGGAGAGGTGAGGCTACAACCCCAAATCCAACCCCAGGCCGCCGGTCACTGCGCTCATCCGCTCGGCGGCGGCCTTCTCCGCTTGCTCCAGCCCCTGGTTGATCGCCGCCACAATCAGGTCCTGGAGCATCTCCACGTCGTTGGGATCCACGACGTCGGGCTGAATCTGGAGCGATTTCAGCCGCCGGTCTCCGGAGATGACGGCGGTTACCGCCCCACCACCCGCTGTGGCGGTGATGGTCATCGCCGCGATCTCCTCCTGGGCCTTCACCAGTTCGTCCTGCAGGCTCTGCAGCCGACGCATCATATCGCCGGGGGCGCCGAATCCGCCGGGCATAAACCGTCTTTTGGCCATGGGTCCTCCCAGAAAAGTATGGGGTGGTCGCTCTTTTTCGGCCACGAATTTCACAAACTGGCACGGGGATGGTTCATAATTGGTGACACTTTTTGCCGCCGGACTTCCTGCCCTCACCCCTCCCTATCCCTCCCCTCTCCCGCTCGCCTTTCGGCGGCAGAGGCCTCACCCCTCCCCCGACCCCTCCCCTCTCCCGAACGAAGTTCGGGAGAGGCCTCACCCCTCCCCCGGCCCCTCCCCTCTCCCGAACGAAGTTCGGGAGAGGGGAGGGGAAAGGAGGGGGATTTTTGGGCGGGCGGCTTCGCCGCCCGCCCAA
>CALDFY010000320.1 GCA_937942115.1 uncultured Anaerolineae bacterium
GGCCTCCCCTCCGGCGGCGCGGATTTCCGCCACCACCTCGTCGGCCACGGCGGAGACGACCTCGCCGGAGCCGTCGCGGGAGACGCCCGGGTCGTTGACGACGACTTTGGCCCCCCGGCGGGCCAGTTCCAGCGCGTAGGCGCGGCCCAGCCCCCGTCCGGCGCCCGTCACAATCGCCACCCGCCCGTCAAAACGAATCTCGCCCCGCGCGCGGCGGGACGCCTCCTCCCGGCTCACCCATTCCACCACCCCCCGGTCCAGCACCACCTCCCCGGTCTGGGCGTTGACGGTCCGGAAGACGGCCCGCCCCTCCTCCAGTTTCCAGATTTCGGTCCGGATCGGCGTTCCGGGGTAGAGGGGACGGGAGAAGCGGACGCGGAAGCGGGACATCCGCTCCGGTTCGCCGGGGAAGAGGTGTTTGATGACGGCGCGACAGGCGAAGCCGTGCGTACAGAGGCCGTGCATAATCGGCCCCTCAAAGCCGCTGGCGCGGGCGAAGTCCGGGTCCACGTGCAGCGCGAAGGTGTCGCCGGAGAGACGGTAAATCAACGGCTGGTCCCGCGATGGGCACTGCTCCTCCACGAAGTCCGGCGGGCGGTCCGGGAAGGCGAACTCCTCCTTCGGTGGCGGCTCTCCGCCGAAGCCCCCGTCCAGCCGCCCGAAGAGGGTCATGATGTTGGTGAACCGCCGGCGGCCGTCGGAGCCGAAGGTCTCGGCCTCGGCGACGACGAACGCGCCCCTCCGCTCCCCCCGGTCGTAGACGCGGGTGATGCGCCCCTCGGTGGTCAACGTGTCCCCTTCCGGCGTCAGCGGCGCATGGAAGACGGTCTCCTGTTCGGCGTGCAGGAGCCCCGCCAGGTTGATTCCGGATCGGGCCACGACCTCGGCGAAGAAGGGGTAGGCCAGCGGCACGGCGAAGGACGGGATGATTTTGAGGCGGTTCTCGTAGACGTACTCCAGTTCGTCAAACCCGGCCCCGACCCCCAGGGCGTAGAGGACGGCCTCTTTCCAGGAGTACTGGGTGGTCATCGGGCCGATTTTCTTGCCGACGGCGTCCAGGTTGATCGGCATCGTGGGCCTCCTGAAAAGTGAAACGTGAAGCGTGAAGCGTGAAGCGTGAAACGTGAAGCGTGAAGCGTGAATTATAGCGCTGAGGCGATGTTCATCCCGCCGTCCACGACGAAGACGGCGCCGGTGATGTAGTCGGACGCCGGGGACGCCAGGAAGAGGGCCACCCCGGCGACGTCCTCCGGCTCACCGAAGCGGCCCAGGGGTGTGGCTCTGAGGATGGGTTCGGCGAAAGCCGGGGTCTGCCAGAGGACCTGGCTGAAGCGGGTCTTGATGACGCCGGGCGCGATGGCGTTGACCTGGATGTGGGCAGGCGCCAGTTCCACCGCCAGGGCCTGGGTCAGCATGATGAGCGCCGCTTTGGAGACGGAGTAGACGCCCATGGCGGGGGAGGGACGCAGGCCGGCCACCGAGGCGACGTTGATGATTTTGCCGCCGCCCTGGGCCTGCATATGCGGCGCCACGGCTTTCGCCACCCGGAAGGCCCCTTTGACGTTGGTATCCAGGATTTTATCCCACTGGCCCTCGTCGGCGGTGAGGATGGGGCCGAAGTGGGGGTTGGTGGCCGCGTTGTTGACGGCGATGTCTATACGGCCGAAGGTCTCCAGCGTCCGGGCGACCAGCGCCTCCACCTGCTCTGTCTGGCCGACGTGGGCTTCCAGGGCCAGCGCGTCGCCGCCCCCGGCGCGGATTTCCTCTGCCACCGGCGCGACGTTCTCCTGTTTCCGGCTGCAGACGACGAGTTTGGCCCCCGCGCGGGCCAGGCGCAGCGCGATCGCCCGCCCGATGCCGCGCGAGGCGCCGGTGACCAGCGCGACCTTGCCGTGCAGAGAAAAGTCCTCCATAGCGCCTCCTTGCTCCTGGAACGTGGGGATGAGGCTTGACGCCTCTGAGGGCTGAAGTATAATGAGACAAGGGCGAATGAACATTCAAGACATCGTTGAAGCAATTCGTCATCATCGTATCCGGATAACCGACCACGCGGATGAAGAAGCGCAGGCCGACCGTCTGACCGTTGACGAAATCTTTTTCAGTGTTCTGAAAGGCGAAGTCATAGAAGAGTACCCAACCGACAGACCATATCCAAGTTGCCTGATTTACGGCGAAAGTTTCACGGGTGAGCCCATTCACAGCGTTTGGGCTTATAACTCGGAGACGAAATGGGCGGTGCTGATAACTGTCTACCGTCCCGACCCTGAGCGATGGATCAATTGGCGGATCAGGAGACGGCCATGAAACCGTTTGAAAAATGCCCGATTTGCGGTGGCGAGTTGGTTGAAAAAGATGTAGAAAAATTGCTGAAAGGTGGCGTCCATACGGCCGTTGTAAAAGTCCGGGCTGAAGTCTGCCTTCGGTGCGGCGAGCGCTTTTATGACCTTGAAACGGTCCGCCGTTTTGAACAAATCCGAACAAAACTGGAACGGCAGGACGTCTCGGAGTTTCAACTCATCGGTCAGGCGTTCCTGGTGGTGTAGCCTTCGCCCGGCGGTATACATCCAGGCGGATGGGCTCAAGGTATATGGCTGGCCGCCGCCACAAAACCCTTAACGTTCACACCTCCAGCGGTTGGGTCATCCCCACATCCGTATACGCCTGCAGGCCTGTCTCCTCCCGCAGGCCACGCAGGAGCGCGGCCGGGTCTATCGCCCCCTCCGGCCCGTAGACGCCTCCTTCGGCGGTCAAGACCTGGCCCCGGGCCAGCATCACCGCTCCCAGCGCCAGCGGCACTCCGGTCGCCGGGCGCATCTGCCCAACCCCGCAGAGGGTCCGCCGGACCATCCGGCCCTCCTGGATTCCCTCTACGTCCACCCGCAGCGCGCCGGGCGGCTCCGGTGCCCCCTTCTTCGGCGTCGGAAGCAGCCGGGCCAGGACGTTCGCCACCCGGTCTATCCGCTCCGGCGTCGCCGTCAGGCGCAGCCGCCCCAGCCAGAGAAAGAGGTGGGTCCAGGCCCCCACTGACATCAGGAACGTGACCTCCTCCAGGGTGGGAAAGTGACGCGGGAGCGTCACCGGCTCCGCGTGGCCCGCGTTCCAGACCCGCATCCGGCCCACCAGCGGCAAGTCCACTTCGCGGGCAATCCGCCCGGCCCGGACCATCTCCAGCCGTCCGTTCCGCCAGACCGGCGCAGGTCCGCCGTAGATGAAGAGGACGTGCTGAAGGACGGCCATCCCGTGGCCCGATTCGGGCGGTTGGTAGACAGTTATGGTCACCCGAAGGGGCTGGTCCATCTGCTGGGCCAGGTATGCCGCTGCCAGGTTGGAGAGCCCCGGACTGGTGCCCAGCCCGATGACGGCCCGGCGGCCCCGCTGGCGGGCCAGGCCGTCCAGTTCCTCCACCACCCGCTTGGCGGCGATCCAGTCGTCGCAGATGCTGATATAGTCCACCCCGGCCTCTATAGCGGCCCGGACCAGCGGCGCCTCAAAGCGGTAGAACGGCCCCAGGGCCGACGCGGCGACGTCGTGCCCGCGAAGGGCCTCCACCACGTCGGGGTGGTGGCGGGCATCCATCGGCCGGACGACGATTTCGGGTCCGGCTCCGGCCAGGCGGCGGGCCAGCGCCTCCGCCCCGGCGACGTTCCGGTCGGCAATCGTTATCCGCCGGACCTCCGGGCAGCGGGCCAGCGTCTCCACGGCCTGGCTGCCCATATCCCCCGCGCCCCCGAGGACGATGATTTTCATCTCTCCTCCTTTGCGCGAGATGAATCTTGCGCTACGTGCGCCGCCTCAGCAGGGAGAGGATGCCTCCCACCCCGATAAACAGAATCCCCGCGCCCACGATGATGAACTTCGGCAGCGCGCACCCGGTAGCCAGCGCGGGCCAGAGGGCCCGCTCTGACCCCAGGAGCAGCCGGATGAGGGCGTAGTTCTCCACCGCGTCCAGCAGGGCCGCCAGTCCCTGCCCCCAGGAGAGAACCACTCCCAGCGCGGCCAGGGCTCCGCTCCACCGGCCCAGGCGGCGGGCCACCAGCACACACCCCAACCCCAGCGCGCCGGCGTAGGCGGCCATATAGAGATAATCCAGCCCCAGGTTGAGCCCGGCGTAGACCCGCGCCTCGGGCCCCCAGGAGGCCAGAATCCGGCGCGCGCCATCCAGGTCCCGGGCGAATTCGTAGGAGATGATGCCCGAGGGCGCGGCCGCCGTCCGAAGGGGAATCCCCAGCACTTGCAGCGCGGCCATAGTCAGGAGAGCCAGAATGGAGGTAACCCCGAAGGCCCGGGATTGCCCCGGTTCGGTCAGCCAGAGGAATGGGTGGGGGAGTTTCATGTTTCCTCCTGTAAGGACT
>CALDFY010000321.1 GCA_937942115.1 uncultured Anaerolineae bacterium
CCGCCCCAAAATCCCCCTCCTTTCTCCCCTCCCCTCTCCCGAACGAAGTTCGGGAGAGGGGAGGGGTCGGAGGAGGGGTGAGGCCTTGCCGCCGAAGGGCGAGCGGGAGAGGGGAGGGGTAAGGGGTGGGGTGAGGGCCGGAATGGGCCTCCCCCGCTCCCCGAAAAACCTACACTTGTCAGCCCCCAGCCCTTCGGCGTAACCGCTGGGGGAGAGGTGAGGCCCGATGTCCCAACTCGTGTGTGAATCTCAGAATCGGAGGAGGAAGACATGCTTCCGACCAAAATCGTCGTGATCGGAGCGGGCAGTGCCAGTTTCGGGCTGAACACTCTGGCCGCACTGATGCGGAGTCCGCGCCTGCGGGAGAGTCATCTGGCGCTGGTGGACCGCAATGCCGACGCGCTGGCGCTGGTGGGCCGTCTGGCCGACCGGCTTAACCGGGAGTGGGGCGCCCGGATGACCGTGACCACCCACACCCACCACGCTGAGGCGCTGGAGGGGGCCGAATTCGTCGTCCTTTCCATTGAGGTGCCGCCGCGTGAGCGGCTCTGGCGGATGGACTACGAGATTCCCCTTCGGTATGGCGTCCGTCAGCCCTACGCGGAGAATGGGGGGCCGGGCGGCTTCGCCCACGCGGCCCGCAACATCGTCCCGGTGATGGAGATTGTACGGGATATGGAGCACCTCTGCCCCGATGCCTGGCTCATTAACTACACCAACCCGATGGTTCGTATCTGCGATGCGATTGCCCGCTATAGCCGTATCAAGGTCGTCGGTCTCTGCCATCAGATTTACGTGGGCTACGCCGTGGTGGGGCTGGCTCTGGCTGCTGACCTGGGCTTCACCGTCCCCGAGGGGTTCACCGATACCCGCGCCTCCCTCGCCACCATTCCGGCGCGTGAAGGAGTCATCCGGCAGGCAGTGGAGCGGCTGGACATCCAGGCCGCCGGTCTGAATCACTTCACCTGGATGCTGAGCGTGCGGGACCGGCTCACCGGCGAAGACCTCTATCCCCTCTTTGCGGCCCGCTGGGCGCAGATGGACCCTAACTTTGAGCCGCTGACCCGTCGGATGTACGAGATTTTCGGGCTGTTTCCCGTCCCCGGTGACGAGCACCTCTCCGAGTATCTGCCCTGGGTCAGCGACCCCGTCACCCGACCGTGGGAGAAGTATGGCCTGGACCTGTACGAGTGGGACATCTGGGAGCAGGTCCGGGACGTCCGGCGTGAGGAGATGGCCCGCCTGGCCGACGGTCGGCTGAGCCTGGATTCCCTGGCCGAAGCGGATAGCGAGGGGGCGCTGGAGATGATTGAGAACATTGCGGGGGCGGGGCGCCACTATCACCTGGCGGTCAACGTCCCCAATCGGGGCGCGATTTCCAACCTGCCAGAGGGGGCCATTGTGGAGGTTCCCGGCGTGGTCACCGGGGCCGGAGTGCAGGGGGTCTGCGTCGGCGCGTTGCCGGAGCCTATCGCGGAGTTGTGCCGGCGCGAGATCGCGGTGGTCCGGTTGTGCGTGGACGCGGCAGTCAACGGCGACCGCCGGGCCGCGCTCCAGTGCCTGCTCCTGGACCCGGTGGTCACCGACATAGAGGTAGCCCAGCGGATTCTGGACGATTATCTGACGACCTACCGGGAGTATCTGCCCCAGTTCTGGAAGTAGAGGAACGTAGCGCAGGCTGTCGGCCTGCACATCGGGCCTGAGGGTCAGTAGTGGATGTTGACCAGCGTCCCCACTTCGGCCCAGTGAAAGAGCCACTCCGCCTCGGAGGTGGGCAGATTGATGCATCCGTGACTCATCGGCCGACCGAAGTTGTTGTGCCAGTAGGTGCCGTGCAGGCCGTAGCCGCCGTAAAAATACATCACATAGGGGACGTTGGGGAGGTAGTAGCCTGGCCCCTCCATGTCGTCGTAGCGGAGTTTGGCCCAGATGCGGAACTGGCCGGTCGGTGTGGGCGTGCGAGGCAGGCCGGTGGAGACGACCACCACCCGCACCGGGGTGTCCCCTTCGTACGCGGTCAGCACCTGCCGGGTCAGGTCCACGTCAATCCAGCGGTCTTCGTTGACCGGTGCGGGCGGCGGGACGGGGGTCGCCGTGGGCGGGCGGCGGGTCGCCGTTGGAGACGGGGTTGGGGTGGATGTCGGTGTGGGGGTTGAGGTGGGCGTCGGTGTCGGCGTTGGGGTTGGCGTTGGAGTCGGTGTCGGGGTGGGGGATGGAGGGGAGGTGGGCGTCGGCGTCCAGGTCGCCGTGGGGGCGGGGGTGGACGTTGGCGAAGGGGCAAAAATTGCCCTTATGGATGCAGGATCCCATCCGTCCAGCCAGAGTGCGCCCAGGCACAGGATGGTCAGAAGCAGCCAGATGATAGGCAACCACCAGCGGATGGGGCGGTTATCGGCCTGCGCTTTTCGGGCGGGAGGGGTGGGGGGCCTGTCTCCTGCGGGACGGGTGGCCTGGGAGGCTCTGGAGGAGCGAGGGGCCTGAGGGAGGGGATCGGACGGCGCGGCTTCTGAGGGCGCGGCCCGTTTCGCCAGACGCCGGCGGGCCCAGCGCAGTGCCGCATGGGCCCGGTGGCTTTCGGGATGGGCTTCCAGGGCCCGCGCAATGTAGGCCAGGGAAGCGCGAGGGTCGTCGGCCAGATAGGCCAGCCAGAGGAGGGCCGATTCATTGGTCGGGTCCTCTGCCAGTACAGCCCGAAACGCCGCGCGGGCTTCCCCTTTCCGGCCTCTCTTTGCGGCTGCGATTCCCCTCTGCAGGTCTTCTCCGACCATCGCCTTCTCATCAGACGCTGGATAGCGGCACTAACTTTTGCCGTAGCGCAGGCTGTTAGCCTGCATCTACATCTACAGGCCTGGCGGCCTGCGCTACGTTTCGTCTTTTCGTGCCGTAGCGCAGGCTATTAGCCTGCATCTACATCTACAGGCCTGGCGGCCTGCGCTACGTTTCGTCTATTATATCTCAAGGCGGCGCAATGGCAAATAAAAGCCCCCGCAGGGGAGTTGCGGGGGCTTCAGGGCGGTGGAGTTAGAACTTGCGGAACTTTTCCCGCGCGGCGCCGCAGATGGGGCAGCGGTCCGGAGCCTCCCCCTCCACCGTCCAGCCGCAGGCCTCGCAGATGTAGATGTCGCCGACGGTGGCGTCTTTGCCGGCCAGCACGGCCTGGCGGGCCTGCTCGTACATCCCGGCGTGGACCTTCTCCGCTTCCAGCGCCCAGGTGGTAGTGCGGACGGCGGACTTTTCCTCCTGCAGATCCGCAACCGCCCGGTAGGCGGGGTACATCTCCTCCACCTCAAAGGTCTCGCCGCCGATGGCGGATTGGAGGTTATCCGCCGTCTGGCCCAGGTGTCCCAGGGCCTTGAAGTGGTTGGCAGCGTGGACCTGTTCGGCGAAGGCGATGGCCCGGAAGAGGCGGGCGACGTTGGGGAAGTTCTCCTGCTCTGCCTGCTCGGCGAAGATGAGGTACTTCATGTGCGCCTGGCTCTCTCCAGAGAAGGCGCCTTCCAGGTTGGACTGGGTCATCTTGTGCATGGCTTCCTCCTATCTATATTTAATATTTAAGTTGGGATACGTCTTTACCTGAGATGCGGGTGGCACGGTAGCCCTGCATGGAACCGCAGTAAGTAGGGCGGGCTTTCAGCCCAATGGCACTAACTTTTCTGGCGCTCGCCTCACCCCTCCCCCGGCCCCCTGACAGGTGTAGGTTTTCGGGGAGCGGGGGATGCCGATTCCGGCCCTCACCCCACCCCTGACCCCTCCCCTCTCCCGCTCGCCTTTCGGCGGCAGAGGCCTCACTCCTCCCCCGACCCCTCCCCTCTCCCGAACGAAGTTTGGGAGAGGGGCCGGGGGTGAGGACGGGGTTTTGCGGCGGCCTTCGGCCGCCG
>CALDFY010000322.1 GCA_937942115.1 uncultured Anaerolineae bacterium
GCGGCCTTCGGCCGCCGCAAAACCCCTCCATCTCCCCTCCCCTCTCCTGACCAAAGGTCAGGAGAGGGGCCGGGGGTGAGGTGAAGGGCCGGGGAAGGGGTAAGGATGCTCCGGTTGCAGACTCCCCATCCTGTGCTATAATATTTCCTGTACCGGAGGGGTGCCGGAGTGGACGATCGGGGCGGTCTCGAAAACCGCTGTGGCCCTTTGTGGTCACCGTGGGTTCGAATCCCACCCCCTCCGCCTTTCGTCGGTTCCCGCCTGCCGAAAGGAGGTGAGAAGGCCGCAAACTTCATCATCCCCTCTACTCTGTACCTGCGATCCCCCAAGATGAAAACCGTCCAATCCGTCACATAAGGAGGAGAAAATGAAAGGTCGCACGCTCTACCCTCTGCTGGCTCTCGGGGTCGTTCTGGCCTTGCTGGCATCCTGCAAGCCGCCCGCGACCCCCACCACTCCGCCGCCCGCGGCTCCCACCACTGCGCCGACGGCTCCGCCGCCCACCCAACCGCCCGCCCGGAAGGTCGCTACCTTCATCTGGACCCAGGAATTTGACGTCCTCAACCCCCTCTACACCAACATGTGGTTCTCCTCCATCACCCAGCAAATCTGGAACTGCTGGGCCTGGGATTTTGACGACCAGAACAACCCCCACCCGGTCCTGGTCAAAGAAATGCCCAGCGAGGAGAACGGCGGCATCTCCCCGGACGGCCGGGTCATCACCCTGAAACTGCGGGACGACATCGTCTGGTCGGACGGAGAACCCATCACCTCCGAGGACTTCGTCTTCACCTACGAGATGACGATGAACCCCAAGAACACCGTCGCCACCACTTTCCCGTACGACAAACTGGAGAAGGTGGAGGCGCCCGACGCCCGCACGGTAGTGATGACCTTTAAAGAACCCTTCGCCGCCTGGCAGGCCACCCTCTGGCATGGACTCCTGCCGGCCCACGTCCTGCGCCCCGTCTTTGAGAAAGAGGGAACCATTGACAACGCCGAGTGGAACCGCGCGCCCACCGTCGGCTGCGGCCCCTTCGTCTTCAAAGAGTGGGAGTCCGGCTCCTTCGCCCGCTTCGTCGCCAACGACAAGTACTGGCTGGGCCGCCCCAAGATAGACGAAATCTTCATCCGCTTCGTCCCCGACGATGCCTCCCAGGTGGCAGCGCTGAAGGCCGGGGACGGCGACCTGGGCACCTTCATCGCCTACTCGGACATCCCCACCCTGGAGCAGGCCGGCGTCAAAATGGTCAAGGTCTTCTCCGGCTACAACGAGGGCTGGTATTTCTACCTCCATCCGGAGAAGGGCCATCCGGCGCTCAAGGACGTTCGGGTCCGGCAGGCCATCGCGCTGGCCTTTGACCGCTTCTCCATCTGCAAGGACCTCCTGCTGGGCCTGACCAAGCCCCCGGCGACCTACTGGGCCAACACCCCCTGGCAGGACCCGACGCTGGAGCCCTGGCCCTACGACCCGGAGCGGGCCAAGCAACTCCTGGACGAGGCCGGCTGGAAGGACACCAACGGCGACGGGGTGCGGGATAAGGACGGCGTGGAACTGGTGCTGACCCTGGGCACCACGACCCGCGAGATTCGCCGGGACGTCCAGGCGGTGGCCCAGCAGCAACTGGCCCAGGTGGGCATCAAACTGGAACTGGCCAATGCCGACTCGGACATCTTCTTCGGCAGTTATGGCGAGGGCGGCCCCTGCGCCACCGGCCAGTACGACATCTTTGAGTACTCCACCGTCACCAACTACCCCGACCCGGAGACCGCCGACTGGCTCTGCAAGGAAATCCCCAGCGACGAGAACCCCGCCGGTGTCAACTGGCAGGCCGTCTGCGATGAGGAACTGGACGGGCTCTTCCAGTTGCAGGCCACCCAGGTGGACCCCGCCGAGCGGCAGCAGACCTTCCATAAGATCACCCGTCTCATCTACGAGAAGGTCTACTGGCTGGGCGTCTGGGAGGATCCGGACATCTGGGCGGTGGGCCCGCGCCTCCAGAATGTGCGCCTCTCCGGCGCGACGCCGTTCTTCAACATTGTGGAGTGGGACCTGAGCCAGTAAACGCAGCGTGCCAGGCACTTTCAGAAGTGCCTGGCACGTTCTATTAACGAACATGCTGCGCTACGTCATCCGTCGGCTCCTTCAGGCCATTCCGCTGCTGTTTCTCATCAGCATCATCCTCTTCGTGCTGATGCAGAACATGGGCGACCCGCTGGCGACGCTGGGCGGGCGCCAGGTCACCCGCTCCGAGGACCGGCAGCGGCTGGCCCGCCAGTTGGGGCTGGACCAGCCCCTCTATATGCAGTACCTCTACTGGCTCATCGGCAACGACTGGACGAAGATGGACCTGGACGGCGATGGCGTTCCGGAGACGCCGGGCCGCCGCAAGGGGGTCCTGCGCGGCGACTTCGGCGTCTCCCTGGTCGCCAAGAAGCCGGTGGTGCAGGTCATCTGGGACCGCCTGCCCAACACCCTGCTCCTGATGGGCACCACCGAACTGGTCATCATCGTCGGCTCGCTGATTATCGGGATGTACTCCGCGCTCCGCCAGTACTCCTTCCTGGACCACCTGGTAACGGCTATCTCTTTCATCGGCTACTCTATGCCCATCTTCTTCGTCGCCCTGCTCTCTATGTACATCTTCGCCGTCAACTTCAAGCGTTGGGGACTGCCGTACCTGCCCACCGTCGGGATGTTTGACCCCCAGGTGGGCAAGACCCCCGGTCAGGTGGCGCTCCATATGGTCCTGCCCGTCTTCAGCCTCTCGTTCATCTACTTTGCCGCCTACAGCCGCTACATCCGCAGCGCGATGCTGGAGGTCCTGAGCCAGGACTACATCCGCACGGCCCGCGCGAAGGGGCTCCCCCGCCCGACCATCATCTTCGTCCACGCGTTGAAGAACGCCTCGCTGCCCATTGTGACGGTAGTGGGGCTGGACCTGCCCTTTCTGCTGGCGGGGGCCATCGTCACGGAGCGGATTTTCGCCTGGCCCGGGATGGGCCGTCTCTTTATAGACCACGTCTCCCGGGGCGACACGCCGGTGGTGATGGGCATTCTGATGATGATCGCCGTCGCCGTGGTGGTCTTCCAGATTATCACCGACATCGTCTACGCCTGGCTGGACCCGAGAATCCGGTATGATTAGGTGGTGCATCCGGTAAATCCGTTGCAAAATTGGGCCTCTTCACCTTGCCCTCACCCCACCCCCTGCCCCCTCCCCTCTCCCGCTCGCCTTCGGCGGCGAGGGCCCTTACCCCTCCCCCGACCCCTCCCCTCTCCCGAACAAAGTTCGGGAGAGGGGAGGGGAGAAAGGAGGGGGATTTTGGGGCGGCGGCTTTG
>CALDFY010000323.1 GCA_937942115.1 uncultured Anaerolineae bacterium
CTCCCGAACTTCGTTCGGGAGAGGGGAGGGGTCGGGGGAGGGGTGAGGCCTCTGCCGCCGAAAGGCGAGCGGGAGAGGGGAGGGGTAAGGGGTGGGGTGAGGGCCGGAATGGGCATCCCCCGCTCCCCGAAAAACCTACACCTGTCAGCCCCTTGCCCGCCCTTCTCCCCCAGAAGCGGGGGAGAAGGGGGGGAGAAAAGGCTGCGCCAGTTGGGTCGCCGCCTCGGGCGCTGACTGAAGTCAGCCTCTTTGGGCCTTCGGCCAGGCCCCTTCCCTTCGTTCGCAACAAGGGCGGCCTGCGCTCTTCACCCCTCCCCCGGCCCTTCACCTCATCCCCGACCCCTCTCCTGACCAAAGTCAGGAGAGGGGAGGGGGTAGCGGCGAAGCCGCTGGGGGTGGAGTGAGGTTGACGCCCGGCGCGAAGTGTAGGGGCAACCCTTGCGGTTGCCTTCAGGGAGGCCGATTTCCCATCGGCGCCCAGGGCGGCGGGAAGCAGAAAGCCGAATCTAACCTGAAGGTAACGCCTATGGGGGCCGGGGATGAGGCGGGGTGAGGGCGAGTCGCAATTGATTGCCCAAATCATTTTTCCAGTTGCAAAAGCGGCAGGCTCAGATGACAAAGCCCTGACGGGCTATCCGGAAGCCCCCGAAGGGGGCTTCGCATCTGAGCAGGGGCTTTTAGCCCCTGGCGTAGGTGGTTACCTCCTCCCCCACGATGCGGCCGTCCAGCATGCGGATGTGCCGCCGGGTGTGGGCAATCATCGCCGGGTCGTGGGAGACCAGGATGATGGTGCGCCCCTCGGCGTTCAGTTCGCCCAGCAGACGGATGACCTCCGCGCCGGTGCGGCTATCCAGGTTGCCGGTGGGCTCGTCGGCCAGGATGAGAATGGGGTCGTTGGCCAGCGCGCGGGCGATAGCCACCCGCTGCTGCTCCCCGCCGGAGAGTTCGGTGGGCCGGTGGTTCCGTCGGTCCGCCAGCCCAACCCGTTCCAGCAGGTAGAGCGCCCGCTCCCGCCGCCGGGCCGGAGGAATCCGGGCAAAGTACATCGGGAACTCCACGTTCTGCAGCGCGGTCATCGTGGGGACCAGATAGAAGGACTGGAAGACAAAGCCGACTTCCTGACGGCGGTAGGCGGCCAGTGCGTTCTCGTCCAGCGCCGTCAGGTCGCGGCCCCGTACCCAGATCCGTCCTTCGGTGGGCCGGTCCAGTCCCCCCAGCAGGTGCAGCAGGGTGGACTTCCCCGACCCCGATGGGCCGGTGACCCCCAGGAAGTCCCCCTCGGCCACGGTCAGGTCCACGCCGTCCAGCGCGCGAACCATCTCCCGGCCCATGGGGAACTCCCGGCGCAGGCCCTCAATCCGGACGAGCGGGGTTTTCTCGTTCAACCTGGCCTCACCCCCCGAAGAACGCGGATTGTCCCATAAACATACCGCTGATGAGGGTGGGGACCAGGGCGATGAGGGTGAAGAGAAGCCAGAGGCTCAGAACCAGCGCGGTCGCTTTGCGGCCGGAGAGCCGGGTGACGACCACCGTCCCCATTACCAGCAGGAACAGGTTCCAGAACAGGAACAGGTCTATGCGGGCCAGGAAAGCGGAGGCCAGCAACTGCCCCGTGGTGGGCGGGGCCTTCAGCATCTCGCCGACCGGCCGGTTATCCGCCACCAGTCCGGAAAGGCCCGGGTGGGCGATAATCTGACCGGTAAAGAGGATGTAGAGGGTCTGCAGGAAGCCCCGCAGGGCGTATGGAATCCAGGCCCAGGTCACCATACGGAACAGGGCCCCGAAAGAGGTGTGGCCTCCGACGACCATACCGACCAGGTAAAGGGCCCCGGCCCAGACCAGCCACCCCACCACCAGTCCGAGGACGGCCGTAATGGAAGGAAAAACAGTGATGACCAGCGGCGAGGCCGCCATTTGCTGGGCCTGTTCCATTTGCTGTTTCTGTTCCGGAGAGAACATCTCGCCCATTTGCTCCTGCACCTGGGCCACCGCCTCGCGGGCCAGGCGGGCCTGAATGGGGCCGGCGGCGATGATGGGCAGGACGACCATAATGACGGCGATCAGGGCAGGGAACCACCATAGGCGGCGGCCGTTCTCGTTCAGATACCGGAACGTCGCCCGGGGCCGCGCGATGATCCCCCCCAGCAGACGGGGAAGCCCCATTTTCTGCCGAGAGACCTCTGCGTCCATTACGTCCTCCCAGTGCAATGGGAATCTTGCGCTACGTTGTCGGAGGGGTTTTCTCCACCGGGACGACCCGGACCCGCAGTCCCTCCACCGCCACCACCTGGACGGGGGTCCCGGCGGGGATGGGGGCATCGGCGATGGCAGTCCAGAGTTCGCTCCGCACCTGGACGGTCCCGATGGGGTCAATGGGGGTAGTGGCGACGCCCTCCGCGCCCACCAGGGTCTGGGTGCCGGTGCGGGTCGCCAGGCGCTGGGCGCGCACCGCCAGCCGGAAGACCCAACCGAAGAGGCCGGCAGAGATCACCGTCGCGCCAGCGATGACCCAGGGAGAGAGCGCAGCCCCTTCGCCGGGTCGGAAAAGCAACACCGACCCGATCACCAGTCCGATGACGGCCGCCATAGTCAGCCCGCCGCTCTGCACCTTCAGGTCCACCAGGAAGAGGACCAGCGCCGCCAGCAGGATGCCCAGGCCGATGATGTTGATGGGCAGGCGGGCCAATCCCATTGCGGCCAGGAGCAAGCAGATGACTGCCGCCGCCTCCGGAAAGCCGAGACCAGGCGTCGTCCACGCGGCCGCCAGGGCCCACAGTCCCAGGAGCAGGAAAATGTAGGCCACGTTCGGATTGGTCAGGAATTCCTGCAGGGTGACCAGCCAATCGCCGCCCATAGGACCTCCTGAGCAGGGAGCAGGGCACAGGATGCAGGGAGCAGGTCGCAGGGAACAGGCCGGGGTTTATTCTACCAGGTTGATCCAATCCGCTCCGACTTCCCTGCAGCGATGGTAGAGTCTCCGATCGGCGGTCCAGAAGGGTGCGCCAAGCCACTCGCTGACGGCCAGATACTGAGCATCGTAGGCCGTTATCTGCCCCAACTGCTCTGCCCATAATAGTGCCCGCGTCAGCAACGCCTGGTCGGCAGGCACCCGCTGCATCGGCAGGCGGAAAATCCAGGCCCGCCCGTCCAGCGCCGCTTCTCGTGTCAGCAGGTGCTGAGCCCATTGTTTGCGCAGGGCCGAAGCGACTTCGTAATCCCAGAGGGCAGGGACTGCCAGACCTACCCCTCGCCGCAGCCATTCCTCCAGCCGGTTGCGGCAAGCGCGAGAGTAAGGCAACGGGCGGATCAGCGCAACGCCAAAGTTGGCATCTACGACGACGGTCCCCACGCTTGAAATCCAGCACTTCTGGAATCTGTTCCTCTGCCAGTCCCTCCAGTTCCTGGATAACGGCCTCCCTGGTGCTCACCCGTACCATATTCGCTCCTCCTGGTGGTTGAACGGGGGAACCGGCTTCCGGAGTTCAGTATAACACGAAGCAAGACAGAGGGCAACCGCAGATCTCCGCCTGGGGATACATTCCACGGAGACACCAAGAACACAAAGAAAACATCTTTATTCTGTGTCTTTGTGTCTCCGTGTCTTTGTGTGAGACTACTTCAGTATCTCCGGATAATCCACCCCGCCCGCTTTCAGGTACTGCTCTATCAGGCCGGGCAACTGCTCCGGAATCTGGCCGGAGCCCACCAGCACCTGGTCGCCGATGAAGAGCATCGGCACCCCGCGCCAGTCGGGCGGCACCCGGTAGGCGTCCATTGCCTTGACCCACAACTGATAGTTCTTGGCGTCGGAGACCTCCAGCATGCGGATTTCCAACTGGTCGCCGTACTGTTTCTGGAGCGGCGGCAGGACCTGCTCCATGACGAAGTGGCAGTGGGGACAGGTGGTCGCGTAGAAGAGGACGGCCCGTACTACCGGCTTTGCGGGCGTCGTCGCTGGTGTCGTCGCTCCCGAGGAGCACCCCACCAGCAGGGTCAGGATGAACAGGACGATGAGGATGCGGCGCATTTTCACCTCCAGACGGAATACGGAATACGCAATACGTGAAACGTGAAACGTGAAGCGTCATGGCCGCGCGGTCATGACGGTGCGCAGGGTATTGCAGGCCGGACAGGCTCCCCCCGGCCGAATGATGGCGTAGCCGTCCTGGGGGTCGTCAAAGTAGCGCAGAAAGTCCACGTTCCAGATGATGACGCCGCGCACCAGCCCGCTCTCCCGGGCCAACTGGACCGCCTCCGCCAGCCAGGCCGCCTGCTGGGC
>CALDFY010000324.1 GCA_937942115.1 uncultured Anaerolineae bacterium
GCAGGGAAGAGATGGTCCGGCGTCGCTGTGGCGACGATGATGAGGTCCAGTTTCTCCGGCCCGATCCCGGCCACCTCCAGCGCCTGGCGGGCGGCCTGGACGGCCATCGTCGCCGTCGTCTCCCCTTCGGCGGCGATGCGCCGTTCCCGGATGCCGGTGCGGGTGACGATCCACTCGTCCGAAGTATCCACCATTCGGGAGAGGTCGTCGTTGGTCAGCACCCGCTGCGGGACGTATTTCCCCCAACCGACCACGTGGGCACGGGGCATAGCATCCTCCCGTAGCGCAAAATGAATCTTGCGCTACAGCGCTACAAAGACCAGACATCCGTTGTGTCCCCCGAACCCGAAGGAGTTGGAGAGGGCCACCCGGGGCTTCAGGTATCGGGCCTGGTTGGGGACGTAGTCCAGGTCGCAGGCCGGGTCGGGGGTCTCGTAGTTAATGGTGGGATGGACCCACCCCGTCTCCAGACTCTTGACGCAGACAATGGCCTCCACCGCTCCGGCCGCGCCCATCAGGTGGCCGATCATAGATTTGGTGGAACTGACAGCCAGGCGGTCGGCATGGGGGCCGAAGACGGTGCGGATGGCCTGGGTCTCTATCCGGTCGTTGAGGGGGGTGCTGGTGCCGTGGGCGTTGATGTAGTCCACTGCCTCCGGAGGGAGGCCGGCATCGGCCAGCGCGCGCCGCATAGCCAGCGCGGCCCCTTCCCCTGCCTCCTCCGGCGCGGCGATGTGGAAGGCGTCGCAGGAGGCGCCGTAGCCCGCCAGTTCGCAGTAGATGCGCGCCCCCCGGGCCTGCGCGTGCTCCAGGGATTCCAGAATCAGCACGCCGGCCCCTTCCCCCAGCACGAAGCCGTCCCGGCCGGCATCAAAGGGGCGGGAGGCCCGCTGCGGCTCGTCGTTGCGGGCCGAGAGCGCGCCCATGTTGGCGAATCCGCTGATGGCGAGGGGGTGGATGACGGCCTCGCTGCCGCCGACAATCATCACCTCCGCGTCGCCGCGACGGATCATCTCCGCTGCCTCGCCGATCGCGTGGGCGCCGGTGGCGCAGGCGGAGGAGATGCAGATATTGGGCCCCCGCAGGCCGTAGGTGATGGCGATGACGGCAGAGGCCGCGTTGGGCATCATCATCGGGATCATAAACGGGCTGACCCGCCGGGGGCCCGACTCCCGGAAGAGGTCGTGGTTTTCCAGAAACGTCAGCGCCCCTCCGATGCCCGTCCCGATGACCACGCCGACTGCGTCCCGGTCCTCCTGGTCCAGCCGCAGACCGGCATCCGCGATGGCCTGGCGGGCCGCTTCCAGCGCGAAGTGGGTGAACCGGTCGTGGCGGCGGGCCTCCCGCCGTCCGAAAAGGGCCACCGGGTCAAAGTCCTTCACCTCGGCGGCGATGCGCACTTCCAGATGGGAGGGGTTAAACTGGGTGATGGGCCCGGCGCCGCTGCGGCCCGCCAGCAGATTCTCCCAGAATGTGGGGACGTCGTTGCCCAGCGGCGTGACGGCCCCCAGTCCGGTAACGACGACACTTCTCCGCATTCCGCACCCCCTGTGAGAATCGTTCGTGGGCAGAAACACTGCCGAAAACTGGTGCAACCGCAGGGGGCAACCGCAAGGGTTGCCCCTCCATCGTCTGTTGTAGGGGCAGGGCTTGCCCCTGCCCCAGATAGGGCAACCGCAAGGGGCAACCGCAAGGGGCAACCGCAAGGGTTGCCCCTACATTGCCTGTTGTAGGGGCAGGGCTTGCCCCTGCCCCAGATAGGGGCAACCGCAAGGGGCAACCGCAAGGGTTGCCCCTCCATCCCCTGCCCCTTGGGTGAGAATCATTCGTAAGCAGAAACACCGGAGGGGCAGGAAAGTTGTGCCTTTCTGGGGACGGGTAACAACCTATCTGAGCCAGGGGCTTTTTGCAACTGGAAAAATGATTTGGGCAGTCCACTGCGACTCTCCCTCACCCCACTCCCGACCCCCTCCTCTCTCCCGCTCGCCTTTCGGCGGCAGAGGCCTCACCCCTCCCCCGACCCTCCTCTCCCGAACGAAGTTCGGGAGAGGGGAGGGGAACGAGGGGATTTTTGGGCGGGCGGCGAAGCCGCCCGCCCAAAAACCTCTTTCTTCACCCCCCTTTCCCCAGAGCGGAGCGATAGGGAGAGGGGGGCAAGGGGGGGTGAGGGGCAAAGAAGCCCGTCGCCCGCCCAGAACGAGAGGGGCGTGAAAAAACCTGCACTTGTGCGGGGAGATGGTATGGGCAATTGCAAAATCGGGCCACTTCGGGTAAGATAAGGATAAGGGTACAATCAAAGGAGGCCCTATGCTCGGCATCACATCCTTCGGCGGCTACATCCCCCGGCTGCGGCTGGACCGGATGGCGGCCGTCCAGCAGATGGGCTGGCTGGCGCCCGCCCTGGTCACCGCCGCCCAGGGGGAACGCGCGTTCTGCAACTGGGACGAGGATAGCGTCACCATGGCCGTCGCCGCAGCGCGGGACTGCCTGGTGGGCGCGGATAAGAAGGCGGTGGACGGCCTCTATCTGGCCTCTACCACCCTGCCCTTCGCCGACCGCTCCTGCGCGGGGGTTGTCGCCACGGCCCTCAACCTGCGGGAGGACGTCTTCACTGCCGACTTCACCACCTCCCAGCGGGCCGGAACCTCGGCGCTGCTGGCCGCGCTGGACGCCGTCCGGGCCGGAAGCAAGCGCTCGGTCCTGGTGACGGCGGCGGACCGGCGGGAGGCGCGCGCCGCGTCCTACTACGAACTCTGGTTCGGGGACGGCGCGGCGGCGCTCCTGGTGGGCACGGAGAACGTCGTCGCGGAGTTCCTGGGAGCCCATACGCTCACCCTGGACTTCGTAGACCACTACCGGGGCGCGCTCCACCGGTTTGACTACACCTGGGAGGAGCGCTGGCTCCGGGACGAGGGGTACGCCAAGATTCTCCCGGCGGCCATCCAGGGGCTCCTGCAAAAACTGGGGCTGACGGTGGACGACATAGACCGGTTCGTCTACCCGTACCTCTTCGGGCGGGACCACGCGCGCCTGGTGCGCCCGCTGGGGGTCCCGCCGGAGAAAGTCGCCGACAACCTCTACACCGTCTGCGGGGAGACGGGGGCGGCCCACCCGCTGGTCATGCTGGTGCGCGTCCTGGAGGAGGCCCGGCCGGGCCAGCGGGTCGTCGTCGTCGGGTTCGGGCAGGGGGCTGATGCCCTCCTCTTCCAGGTGACGGAGCACATCCAGGCCCTCCCGCCGCGCAGGGGCATTCGCGGCTCCCTGGAGGAGAAGAAGACCACCGACAACTACCTCAAGTTCCTCAAATTCCGCGACCTCATCATCACCGAGTCGGGCATCCGGGCCGAGGCGCCCACCCAGACCGCGCTGACGACCCTCTGGCGGGAGCACCGCATGATCCTGGGCCTGGTGGGCGGACGGTGCACCGTCTGCGGGACGCCCCAGTTCCCCAAGACTGAAATCTGCGTCAACCCCAACTGTCTGGCGATGCACTCCCAGGAGGACTACGAGTTCGCCGATGTCCCGGCGACGATCCGGTCCTTCACCGGCGACATGCTCGCGGTCTCCGTGGACCCGCCCGCCGTTTACGGAATGGTCCAGTTTGAGGGGGGTGGCCGGATGATGGCCGACTTCACCGACTGCGAACTGGATGATCTGAAGGTCGGCATGCCGGTGAAGATGGTCTTCCGGCGGCACCACACCAGCCCGGAGCGGGGGTTTGTGGGCTACTTCTGGAAGGCCGTCCCGCAGGTGGCCGAGTGGAAACGGCGGGAGGAAGAGGAGCGCCGTCGGGCCGCCGAGATTCGTTTTGACGGGCGGGTGGCGATTGTGACGGGGGCCGGACGGGGCCTCGGCCGTGCCTACGCGCTGGAACTGGCCCGCCGGGGGGCCAAAGTCGTCGTCAACGACCCGGGCGTCTCCCGCGACGGCTCCGGCGAGGTCGTCTCCGCCGTGGCCGACGAGGTGGTGGCGGAAATCCGCGCCGCCGGAGGGGAGGCC
>CALDFY010000325.1 GCA_937942115.1 uncultured Anaerolineae bacterium
CACCGATAACCTTGTCCGCTTGCGGCTTCTGCTTCCTCACTGGATAGAGCACAACGAGGAACACGCCGGGGAGTTCCGGAAATGGGCCGAACGGGCCCGGGATGCCGGAGAAGTCCACGTGGCCGACCATCTGCTGACGGCGGCCCAGAAACTGGTTCAGGCCACCGAGGCCCTCCAGGGCGCGCTGGATCACCTGGGCGGCGTGCCCTCATCACCGGACCACGAACACCCCCATTCTCACGCGCACGGGTAGAAAGGAGTTTGCGTTCGGTTTATGCAGCCAGTAATTGAAATCCGGGATTTCCACCTGACCTACCCGGACGGACGGGAAGCGCTGCGGGGCGTCCATTTGACCCTATGGGAGGGAGAAAAAGTCGCGCTGGTGGGGCCGAACGGGGCCGGAAAATCCACCCTGATGCTGGCCATTGTCGGCCTTTTGAGGGGGAAGGGGACTCTGCGCGTCTTCAGAGAAGACCTGCACGATGGCAATATGCGCCATTTGCGGGCCCGTATTGGCCTGGTGTTCCAGGACCCGGACGACCAGCTATTTTCCCCCACTGTCTTTGAAGACGTGGCCTACGGGCCTCTCTACGCGGGGTTGCCCGAGCCGGAGGTCCGTCGGCGAGTGGTCTCCGCTCTGAGTCAGGTGGGCCTAGAGGGGTTTGAGGGACGGTTATCTCACCACCTGAGCACCGGGGAGAAGAAGCGGGCCGCCATCGCCACCGTCCTGGCGATGCAGCCCCAGGTACTGTTGCTGGACGAGCCGTCGGCGGGGCTGGACCCCCGCGCCCGCCGACGGTTGATAGAGGTGCTGCAGGCCCTCCCGCAGACCATGCTGGTCGCCACCCACGACCTGGGGCTGGTGGCGGAACTTCTGCCCCGAACGGTGGTGATGGACAACGGGGTCGTCGTCGCCGATGGCCCCACGGCGGCCCTCCTGGCCGATGACGAATTGCTGGAGCGGCATGGGCTGCGGTGATGAATGTGCCAGGCGCTTCTGGAAGCGCCTGGCATGTCATCGGAAGGGAAGATTTTGCGGCGGCCTTCGGCCGCCGCAAAATCTTTCACCGCACTTGACAACCTTTGGAAGATAGTTATAATTGGGAACGCCGTGATCCCACAACGAGAGGAGGTGAACAGGGCGTGGCGCGAGTTGTTGCCGAGGAAGGGGAATCCCTGGATTCCCTGATGCGTCGTTTCAATAAAAAGGTCCAGAACGAGCGCATCCTTTCTGAGATTCGGCGGCGCCGGTTCTATGAACCGCCCACCATTCTCCGAAAGCGCCGCAAGGCGGCCAAACTGCGCAAGAGCCGCCGAACGACGATGCGCAGTCTGCAGCGGTACGGGTAGTCCGAACGCACCCCCCATATGCATCAACTGAAGGATCGCTCAGGTCGGCACTCTGGGAGCCGATGGGTGTAAGACAACTGCAAGGGGTTGTCCTGGGATCTCACAGCGACGTTCCAAGAAGCGTCAACGAAGGTTGACGCCTGGCGCAGGAGCGCCCAGGGGAGGCCGATTTTCAATCGGCGCCGACCAAAGGTCGGCCTCTCTGGGCCTCCGGCCGGAGGACGGCCTGCGCCGTCCCTTCGGAAAGCGTCAACGAAGGTTGACGCCTGGCACGGGAGTGCCAGGAGAGGCCGATTTTCCATCGGCGCCCAGGGCGGCGGGAGGGGGCAACCCAACCCGGCCCTAAATGGATGCGTATGGGGTAGTCCGAACCCCCCCCGATTGGTAGGCAAAGCGATGATTTACGGTGAGCGGGTCCGTCTGCGGGCCATAGAGCGGTCCGACATCCCCACCTTCGTCCGCTGGTTCAACGACCCCGAGGTCCGGCGGTATCTGCTGGCGTATACGCCGATGTCCATCGCGCAGGAGGAGCAGTGGTTTGAGGACATGCTCCAGCGCCAGCAGCGGCGGGAGGACTTCGTCTTCGTCGTGGAGGCCCGGGTGGGGGACGAGTGGGTCCCCATCGGCAACGTCGGCCTGCACCGGATCAACTGGAAGGACCGCGGGGCCGTTTTCGGCATCGTCCTGGGGGAGAAAACGTACTGGAACCAGGGGTATGGCACCGACGCGACCCGCACAATGCTCCGCTTCGCCTTTGAGGAACTGAATCTCCACCGGGTGGAACTGGAGGTCCTTGACGAGAATGCGCGGGCCCGCCGCTGCTACGAAAAGGCCGGCTTCCGCCACGAAGGGACGCGTCGACAGGCCGCCTTCTCCGGGGGCCGGTACCACGATTCCCACGTGATGTCCGTTCTCCGGGAGGAGTTCCAGGAATGGGGCTAAAAGACCGTCTCCAAGAGGACCTGAAAGAGGCGCTGCGCAATCGGGACGAACGGCGCAAGGCCGTCATCCGGATGGCCCTGGCGGCCATCCAACTGGCCGAGGCCGATCGCGGGGGCGAACTGGACGAGCCCTCCCTGATCGCCGTGCTCCAGAAAGAGGTCAAGCGGCGCCAGGAGACGATTGAGGAACTGCGGGGGACCCCTCGTGCGGACCGGCTGGCGGACGAGGAGGCGGAACTGGCTATTCTGGAATCCTATCTCCCGAAGATGCTGAGCCGGGAAGAGATTGCGGCGGAGGCCCGCGCCGTCATCGCTCAGGTGGGGGCGACCGGCCCCCGGGATATGGGCGCCGTCATGCAGGCCCTGATGCCCCGCATGAAAGGGCGCGCCGACGGCCGACTGGTCAATGAGGTCGTGCGGGAGTTGTTGACCGGATAGGGCCGGGGCGTTCCCCCGCGCTGGAGCAAAAAGCGACCCCCGGCGGGTCGCTTTTTTGATGCAAGAGAGGTGTCCGATGACATCCCCAATCCGTTGGCGGCTGATACTGGCATTGCTGCTTATGCTGGGAATCGGCGCGGCCTGTGCCCTGCCGGCGGCCGTTCTCCCCAGCCCTACTCCGGCGCCGACCCTCCCTCCCACGGCGACCGCTGCGCCGCCGGTCCTGCCCACCGTCCCCACCGAGGCGTTCAACGCCCTGGAGGCCCAGGTAGAGGCCGTCTACGCGCAGGCCGCTCCGGCCGTGGTCAACATCACCTCCCGCATCATCACCTACAACATCTTCATGCAGCCCATCCCTCAGGAAGGGACCGGCTCCGGTTTCCTCTACGACAACCAGGGGCATATCGTCACCAATTACCACGTGGTGGAGGGAGCGAACGAGGTCGTGGTGACCCTTGCCGACGGGCGGTCGTTCCCGGCGGAGATTGTCGGGGTGGACCCGTCGTCGGACCTGGCAGTCATCCGCATTCCGGCGGAGAATCTACCGGCCCCGCTCCCACTGGCGGATTCGGGCCAGTTGCGGGTGGGGCAATTCGTCATCGCCATCGGCAGCCCCTTCGGGCAGGTGGGGACGATGACGCTGGGGGTCATCAGCGCGCTGGGGCGGGTCATCCAGAGCCCCGACGGCCGCTTTATCGGAGAGGCCATCCAGACCGACGCCGCCATCAACCCCGGCAACTCCGGCGGCCCCCTGCTGGACCTGCAGGGACGGGTCATCGGGGTGAACTCCCAGATCATCAGCCCCAGCCAGGCGTCGGCCGGCATCGGATTCGCCGTCTCCTCCAACACCGTGCGGCGGGTGGTGCCGCATCTCATCGCCGAGGGACGGTATCCTCACCCCTGGCTGGGCGTAGAGGTCCTCTCCCTGACCCCGGAATGGGTCCAGGCACTGCGGAGGGTCGGTATGGAGATACCGGTAGCGGAAGGCTTGCTGGTGTTGAACGTGGTCCGGGGCGGACCGGCAGACCGGGCGGGGATCCGGGGCGGAAGCCAGATTGCCCGCATTGGGGGGTACCGGATTCCGGTCGGCGGCGACATCATTACCGCCATCAACGGCCACCCGGTGCCGACGCTCCGGGAACTGAACGTCTATCTGGATTCCCAGACGCGAGTGGGAGAGACGGTAGAGGTGACCCTCTTCCGGGGAAGGCAGGAGATGAAGGTGAGCGTCACGCTGGCGGAGAGGCCGCAGTAGCGGCGTGGCGCAAGATAAATCTTGCGCTACGCCGCTATGCTCCCAGGAACCGGCGGCGCTGCTCCGGGGTCAGCAGGGCCAGCAGGTTGGGAATCTCCGGTTGCTTCTCCGGCGGGACTCCCTCCAGGAACGTGCGGATGGCCTGGGCGGCGGGAGCCGTATCGGGCTGGGATTCCAGGCGAGCCAGCAGTTGGTCCACCTGGCCGACGGTCAGGGAGCCCAGCAGGGAATCCGGAGAGACGCCCACGGTGTTCAGCGTCTGGAACAGATTCCGCAGGCCGGTGACCGAAATGCCGCGCTTCTCCAGTTCGGGCGCGATGTAGTCACCGAAGAAGCGGGCGTCCAGGATGGACTTGCGCCCCGCCTCCACCTCCCGCATCTCCTTCCAGAGATTGCGCCCCTTGACCAGCCCCTCAATAATGTTGTGGACCAGTTCGGTCCCGCCCCAGCCGATGATGCCCGCCGTGAGGAGCCAGTCAATCAGTGTGCCGACGGTGAACTGGTCAAAAATGCCACCGACGTTGGACGTGAACAGCAGCAGGTTGGAGAAAAGGACGTCAAACCCCAGCAGACGGAACAGGCGGACGTTGGTGAGGCCGATAATGAGGACAGCGACCATGGTGCCCAGCCACTGGGACCAGGCTTTTTTGGAGCGGACGTAGGCCGGGGCCGAGGGGTTGAGGACGCCTTTCCGGTTCGGCCAGAGGCCAGGGGCTTCCCAGCGGTCCCAGAAAATTTCCAGAATCCGCTCCACAAAAGTGGCGATAGCAATCAGCGGGGCCAGGGTGATCCAGAGGACATCTGCGGGGGCCTCGCCTCCTTCCTGCCCGATGGGGGCCGCCCAGACGACCCCCGGGATCACCACCAGGAGCAACACCCAGACCGCCGTTCGTAACCCCGTGGATGGGCGCATTGGTCTCCTTTGCTCGGAAACGGCACTCCACTTCGTTTCGTGCCTTACTACGAACGTAACCCCGTGGATGGACGCATACATCGCTCCGTTAACGCGTGCGCCGCCGCCATTCGTCCTGCAATTCCAGGGTCTCCACTCCGCTCCCCAAAGCCAGGAATTGCCGCAGCAAGCGGGTAAATCGGGCCGCCTCGTCCAGCATCGGGAAGTGGAACGAGTCCTCCAGAGAGACCAGATATACGTTCTCCTCCCAGCGGCTGATCCAACTCTCCTCCGGAGGGCGAATCAGCGGGTCGTTCTTCCCGTAGACCAGGAGCACCGGGAAGGTGAACAACTCCAGGTCGGGGCGCAGGTCCTCCGTCCAGACCGTCTGGATGCTGCGGATGACGGCGTTCAGGTCGGTCTTATTGGCCTCCATCTGGACCTCCGGGTAGGCGGAGGCCTGACGGCGGCCCAAGATACGGTTGAGCCATTCCCCATTGTGATGGTTGGAAAAGGTCGCCAGCGGAGGGGCAATAGCGGACCCCACAAGCGGAGTACTTACAGCGACCAACCGATCCACCCTCTCCGGTGCTCGGGCCGCCAGACGGATGGCCACCACGCCCCCCAGCCCATGCCCCACCAGAGCCGCTCGGGAAACGCCCATTTCCTCCATAAACTGCTCTACCTGATCCACGTACGCGCTCAGCGAATAGCCGTCCTGTCGGCGGTCCGTATCCCCAAACCCCCAGAGGTCCAGCGCGTAGGCCCGGTAGCGCTCGGAGAGGTCGTCCATCGCCGACATCCAGTAGCGCCAGGAGCCGAGCCAACCGTGGATGAAGATAACCGGTCGGCCCCGCCCGATGGCCTCGTAGTGGACCAGTCTGCCCTCAATAATGACCGCGCTCATATCGCGTACCGCCTATTACTTCACGCTTCACGCTTCACGCTTCACTTTTCCCGTGTCACGTATGCCGGTTCAGGATGTCCCGGACCTGCTGAATCAATTCATCGGGGGCGAATGGCTTCAGGATGTACTCCTCGGCCCCGGATTCCAGCCCCTGCTGGATTTCAGAGTCCTGACCTTTGGCGGAGAGGAAAACGACGGGGAGGGACGCCGTCTGCGGATTCTCCTTCAGCCGACGGCATGCCTCATATCCGCTCATCTTGGGCATCCGCACATCCATCAGAATCAGGTCAGGCCGCTCTGCCTGCGCCACTTCCACTGCCTCCACGCCGTTGGTGGCCAGGAGGACGTCAAAACCGGCAAATCGCAATGTGAACGCAATGAGTTCCCGGATGTCCTTTTCGTCTTCAGCAACCAGTATGCGGGGCATACTCCTCCTTTTCTCGCTCCAGGGCTTTTCAATGTTCCAACCAAAGAGGGCTCAGCAGCCAGTGAAAATATTCCGGGTATCCGAAAAATCCTGCCAAGCATCAGCGCGCTCGCCTCGGTGGCAAAGGCCTCACCCCTCCTCCGGCCCCTCCCCTCTCCCAAACTTCGTTTGGGAGAGGGGTGCCTCACCCCTCCCCCGGCCCCTCCCCTCTCCCAAACTTCGTTTGGGAGAGGGGAGGGGAGATGCTCTCAAAATTGTCAAGGGAACGATTGGGAGGGAAAGCCGAGGGGAGGCTGAAGA
>CALDFY010000326.1 GCA_937942115.1 uncultured Anaerolineae bacterium
CGGGTATGAGGTGGGGCGGGGGTTGCTGGCGGCGCCGGAGACGGGGTGGGAGCGGGTGGAGGGGCCGCAGGACTTTGGGGTACGGGTGCGGTTGCATCCGGAGGTGCTGATGGGGGAGGGGAGCGGGGTGATGCCGGGGCCAGGGGAGGTGCGGCGGGCAGAGGAGGCACTGGCGTGGGTGCTGTGGGCAGTGTTTGCGTACGCTGAAGCGATGGGTCTGAAACCGCCGCCGTTCTGGTGAGGAAGCGGGGAGTCGGGGGCGAGCCGTATGGCCCGCCCCCGGCCGGTTGGATTCCCCGGCCCTCTCTGCCCGGTGCGGAAACTTGACAGACCGGGCATCTGGGATTATACTATTGGCAGTAAAGGCTACCTTTCCAAATAAAACGCCCTCCGGGGTGGATTCGGCACCGACCGGAGGGCCGGTCTCCACGCCGGTCAGGGCGGCGTGGAGGCCGCCTGTAGTATACCGCAAAAGGCGGCTCCCGTCAAGTTCCGGCGGGGGCCGCTTCTGTTTCCTGTTCGCTCTTGGGGTTTCCGGAAAGGGGCGATGGACCTGCTCCAGGCCGGCCGATAAGCCGGGTTCTGTCGTGGGCGGTCATCTCTCTGGGACGGCGGTTGCCCGCCGCCTCAAGCGGCCCACCCGGGGCTCGGACGGGACGGGCCGCCCCGTGTGGGGGCAGGCGGCACTTCGCTTGCCCCCACGTCGCCCCTGCTTGGCCTTGCTCCCGGTGGGGGTTGCCTGGCCGCCCGGGTCACCCCGGACGCCGGTGGTCTCTTACACCACCTTTTCACCCTTGCCAGGTTGGTAGACGGGTATCTGGTAGACCGGTAGCCGGTATATGGGGGAATCAGCGGGATGCTCATATCCCGCTAACCCACCAACCTGGCGGTCTGTTTCTGTGGCCCGATCCGTCGGGTTACCCCGCCTGGGCGTTACCCAGCACCGTGCCCTGTGGAGCCCGGACTTTCCTCACCCCGCGCGATGCGCGGAGCGCGACCGCCTGGCCGACCTGGAGCGACTTCATCTTAACACACTCCCATCCCCCTGTCAAGCGATGGGTCTGAGGTGCGGACATATGAAAAGCCAAAGTTCAGGGGAGGGGGTGCCGCCGAAGGCGGGGGGCAGAGGCCATATGCGTTAACTTAAGGGGCTGCGCCAGTTGGGTCGCCGCCTCGGGCGCTGACTGAAGCCAGCCTCTTTGGGCCTTCGGCCGGGTCCCTTCACTTCGTTCGCAACCAGGTCGGCCTTCGCCGACCTCCGGAGAAGGGCGTCAACGCAGGTTGACGCCCGGCGCGAAGCGTAGGGGCAACCCTCGCGGTTGCCCCCGGGGGAGGCCGATTTCCAATCGGCGCCCGGGGCGGCGGGCAGCGGAGAGCCGAAGCCAGCCTTAAGTTAACGCTTATGGGGGTAAGGGGTGGGGTGAGGGCCGGAATGGGCATCCCCCGCTCCCCGAAAAACCTACACTTGTCAGGGGGAGAGAAGAGGGGTTTTGAGGGCGGCGGCGAAGCCGCCGCACCGGCCCTATTTCTTCAGCGCACCCTTTTCTCCTCCATCCGCTCCATCCGCCGCAGGTCGTCGGCGTGGGCCTGAATCTTCCGCAGCGCCGCCACCACATCGTCTATCCCCTGCCGCCCCGCCCGAAAGACGCTCTCGTCCAGCCAGACCGCCTCCCGCTCACAGGCCCGCTCCGCCTCCGGCAGGTGCATCCGGTCAAAGGCGAAATACTCCGGAAAGGCGCTGGGGACCGGCAGCCGGGAGAGATGAGGCTGGAAGAGGTCGTAGCGGTGCATCGGTGGGTAGCCCACCCAGCAGGGGATCCCTTCCGCCTCCAGCGCGGCACAAACCAGGTCGTGCCCGGCGCCGAATACGTCGGGGTCAATGGCAAAGATGTAGCGGTAGAACGACCGGGTGGTGTGACGGGGGTCCCGCCGCAACAGCCGCACGCCCGGCACTTCGCTCAGGCTCTCCTCCAGATAGTCGGCCATCGCCTCCCGCTGCCGGGCCTGCTCGGGGAAACGCTCCAGCCCCACGACGCCCAGCGCCGCCTGCAGTTCGGTCATCCGGTAGTTAGCGCCCATCGTGAACAACTGCCCCGCGTCGTCGTGGGGACGGCCGCAATCTATGATGCTGGCCGCCCGGGCCGCCATCTCCGCCGTCCGGCACAGGAGCACCCCACCCTCCCCGGTGGTCAGGATTTTGGACGATTGCAGGCTGAACGACCCGAAGTCCCCGATAGTCCCCGCCCCCTGTCCCCGCCAGCGCGCGCCGTGCGCGTGGGCGCAGTCCTCCACCACTACCAGGCTGTGACGGCGCGCAATGTCCATGATGGCGTCCATGTCCGCCATCTGCGCCCCCAGATGGACGGGGATGATCGCCCGGGTGCGGGGCGTGATCGCCGCCTCCACCCGGCGGGGGTCTATGCAGTAGGTCTCGGGGTCAATATCCACGATGACCGGAATGGCCCCGGCCGCCATCACCGCCGCCGCGGTGGCCTGAAAGGTATAGGCGGGGACGATGACCTCATCCCCCCAGCCGATGCCGGCCGCGCGCAGCGCCACCTCCATGGTGACCGTGCCGTTCGCCATCGGTACGGCGTACCCGCCGCCCTGCAACTCGGCAAAGCGACGGGCAAATTCCGCCGTGTACGGCCCGGGGTACGGGTAGCCACCCCAGCGTCCGGACCGGATGACCGCTGTCACCGCATCTATATCCCGCCCATCCCAGACCGGCCACGCGGGATAGGGTTCGGTGCGGGTCCTCGGACCGCCGAAAAGGGCCAGTTCGGACATATTCATCCTCCTCGTTTGGCTTTCAATCCCTCTTTGACCGCTTGCAGCCGTTCTCCGTGCAGGGGGTAGAGCCAGAGCAGGAGAATCGCCAGCAGGAAGCCGACCGTTGTCGGGATGCTCAGGAAAAGGCGAAAGCCCAGGTCCACCGTCGGCGGTTGGACCTCCAGCAGGGTGTCGTAGCCGAAGGCAGGCAGCATGAGGCCGAAGATGCTGGAGACCAGCAGGCCGCTCAGAGTGATGAGGAAACTGCTCATGCCGAAGAACATCCCGGCTCGCTGGTGGCCGGTGCGCACCTCGTCCTCGTCCACCACCTCGGCGATGATGACGTCGCCCATCAGCACCAGTCCACCCAGCCCGACGCCGATGATCGCCGCCGAGATGAGGGTGAACGTCAGGGACGGGCTGAAACTGAGCGGGATGACGCCAGCGATCATGACGGCGTTGGCCAGGATGAGCGTGGCGCGTGTGCCGAACCTGTTGGCCACCCAGTTGCGCCAGGGGTAGAGGGAGGCCATGGCGACCAGGAAGGCGATGCCGAAGATGAGGCTGAACATGGCGTCGCTGACCTTCAGGCTGTACTTCAGGTAGAAGGGGACGCCCGCCTGCAGGACGCCCGTCCCGAAAAACCGCATGGTCTGCGCGCCGGCGGCGGTGAGGAAACTGCGGTTGACGAAGGTGTGCCGGAGCGCCGGCCCGAACGGGAAACCGGTATCCGTCCGCAGGTCCTCCCGCTCAAAGAGGAAGCGGAAGGCAACGTAAATGGGAATGACCGAGATGATGCCCAGGATAACGGCCATCCCCGCCCAGCCGATGGTGTTCCAGAGCAGGGGCGGCACGACGGAGGCCAGGATGAGGGCGACGGTCTGGAAGATGTTCATCTGGGCCGCCACATCAGTCCGTTCCTCATACGTGCCGAACATCTCCGGCAGGAGGCCGTAGTAGCCCGTCGCCAGGGCGGTATAAAGCCCCTCCCAGAGGACGATGACAATGCCGAAGTAGACCAGCAGGGCGACCGGATTGACCCTGCCGTCAAAGGGGGTGCTGAAGATCAGGATGAAGGTCAGCACGTAGGGCAGGCCGGTAAAGAGGATGTAGGGCCGACGACGCCCCCAGCGGGAGCGGGTCCGGTCGGAGGCAAAGCCCAGAGCGGGGTTGTTGAGAGCGTTGTAGATCGTGTAGAAGAACCAGAAGGTGGCGAACCACGGCGCGGGCAAATTCTTGATGTCCACGATGAAGTACATGACGAAGGCGACGACCGTCTCTACCGGTGTCGCCACGCCCAGGCTCATCAGCGAGTACATCAGGCGCTGCTTGAGGGTAGTCTGTGCTTCGGAAACGGCGGCCAGGGCCATCGGGTCACCTCCACAGGGTTTCCGGAAGGGATTGGACGGTCTGCAGGGCAAGCCGTTCACACACGGGCTGAAACGGGCCCGGGTAACGGTCCTGCACGGGCACTACCCGGAACGCAGATTTTCGGTCATCTCCCTCAGCGCCGCCAGCAGGCGCGGCGCGGTCTCCGGCCCCAGCGACATGGTCTCCTCGTAGTGGCTCCCCGGCTGAAACGGGTCGTCGGGGTAGACGAAGCCCTCCTGGGGCAGAATGTAGCCCACCTCGTCGTTGACCAGCCCGATCACGCCGGCCACCTCCGCTCCGGCCCGGCGCAGGAACGCTTTGATCTCCAGCCCCGGCCCGGGCAGGAGTTCCCCCGGCACCCCGGCCAGCCAGACCGGGCCGATCCGGAGCAGGTTCACCTCGGTGACCACCTGTCCATCCGATAGAGGGGCCGAAGGAAGCAGGCCGGCGGCCATGGCCATATGGAACAGGGGATTGGTCATCGGCACGGAGACCTCGCGCCGCCGGTGGGTCAGAGGGACCGGCGGGACGTCCCTTCCGGCAGAAAGCGCCCGGAGGCCGGCCTCCGCCACCGCCTTCCCGAGCCGCTCCGCCTCGGCGAAGGTGTGCTCGTCGGTGTCCGGCGTCATCATGCCGCCCAGCGCGCCGACGAAGAAGATACAGGGGGCGCCGGTCATGTCCTCCACATGGCGGCGCAGGAAGCCGGGGTAATCGGCGCTGATGGCCTGATTGTGCTCCCCCATCACCTCCGGGTGGCACGGGAAGACCATCATCGTCGCCAGCACATCCCCCCGTTCAGGGTGGAGGAACTGGAGGGCGGTCAGTTCGTCGTCCACAATGTCGGGGTCGCGGGCGTTGCGGGCCACTCCGGGGACGCGCGTCGCCGCTGCCCGCATACGAGCCGGCCGCAGGCCCTCCAGCGCCGTCCGCAGCGTCTCCAGCACCCGCTCCTTGAGCCAGGCCAGATACTGGGGGTCGGTCCCCGGGGTGGAGGTGTCCGGCCCCCAGAGGCCGATGGTGTCGGGGCCGTCGTGGTTGTGGGTGCAGGCCAGGAGGAGCCCCGTGCCCGGCGCCCGCTCGGCCAGCCGCTCCTCTATCTCCAGGACGTGCATGCGTGGCAGGCCGATCAGGTCCAGCGCGGCCAGCACCACCCGCTGGGAGCCGACCTCCAATGCCAGCGCGCAGGCCCACAGGTCGTCGTGGACAGACCGGGCCGGCCGGTTCTGGCCGAAGCCGGCCAGATAGACCGTCCGCTCCGGCGACGGCGTGATGGTCTGACGGGCAAAACCGATCCGCAGGGACATGGTCACCCCCCTTTCTCAATCAGCGTTCGTCGTCGGTCCATCTCCTCCCGCAGTCGCCGCGCCTCCGCCGGGTAGACGAAGTAGTAGGCGCTGGTCACCAGCAGGGCGACCGCCCAGAAGCCGCCGACCAGCGCCAGCAGGGTCCGGGTCAGGCCGATGCGGTCAGCCACTCCGCCGAAGATAATGATGACCACCGAGGCGAAGGCCCCCTGCACGAACTCGGTCAGCGCCATGGCGGTGCTGCGCAGTTCCGGACGGGTGACGTTCTGGACCATCGGCTGTTTGGAGCCCCGCCGCGTCCCATCCAGGAAGAAGGCGGCGATCACCGAGGCGATCAGGATGCGGAGCGGGTCGGTGGCCTGCAACAAGAGGTAGAGGATCGCCGGCAGGGAGACCGCGATGGAGAATTGGGAGGCCAGCGTCCGCCCATAGCGCGGCCAGCGGGTGTCGGCCCAGTCCCCTGCCAGCCCGCCGACGACGCTGCCGATGGCCAGGGCGATGACCACCCCGCCGAAGAAGAGCGGCGCATCGGCCTCCGAGAACCCCCGGTCATCCACCAGCCAGGTAACGTAGAAGATGGCCAGCGCGTTAATGGCGGTGAGCAGGAAGCAGCCCTGGATGAAGTTGACCCACACCGTCCGCAGCCGCAGGAGTTCCCTCACGTCGGCCAGGCGGAAGCGGAAGCGGGCCGCCGCCTCCTCGGTGATGACGTCCTCCAGTTCCGGCTCCGCCGCCCCGCGCACCGGGTCGCGGACCAGCACAGCGATGACCAGGCCGGAGAGCATACTGGCTGCGCCCAGGGAGATAAAGGCCCACCGCCAGCCCACCTCCGGGACGTTGAGCATCTCGCCGAAGGCGAAGGCCCCGGCGACGATGCCGAACATACCGATGGCGCTGATGGTGCCCATCGCCCGGCCCCGCCGCCGGGGGCCGAAGACATCGGCCAGCATGCTGAAGGCCGCCGGGTAGAGACAGCCCAGCCCGATGCAGGCCACCACCCGCACCACCAGCAGTTGCCAGTAGGTGGTGACCAGCCCGCACAACAGCGTCCAGGCTCCCCACAGGCCGGTGCCGATGACCAGAATCCACTTGCGGTTGAACCGGTCGGCGGCCATGCCCCAGAAGGGACCGCTGAAGGTCTGGAAGATGATGCGGATGTTGTCAATCACGCTCAGGGCCATATAGTTGAGGCCCAGAGCGGTCCGCACCGCCGGGAAGAGCATCGGCAGGGCCACATCTTCGGCGCTATCTATGAAGAAGCCGAAGCCCAGGGCCCCCAGGATGCGCGCCTTTTCCCCTCTCGTCCTCTTCACCCCTCGCCTCCTTGAGAAACGCCGAAGCGCTCCCGCAGCCGCTCGTATCCCCGCTGGCAGATGCCCAGCAGGTAGAACTCGCACTTCCACTCCCCCGGCCCGCAGAAGCGTTCCAGGTCGGCGGGGGTGACCCGCTCGGCCAGCAACCGCTGCAGGTCCTCCAGACGGGTCACCTGGCCGGTCCGCAGGCCCAGATGGGCCAGCACCGCCGCGTCCTTGCTGATCTTGTTCTGCCAGCCGGTCACGCAGCGCCCTTCCTCTTCCGACCAGTAGGAGCACTGGTAGCAGAAGATGTCGTAGCCGTAAATGGACTCAATCAGGACGTCCGGAGAGGGCTGCAAGCGGGCGACCAGTTCGCCGTAGCCGGCCCGGAACAGCGGGGACGCGAAGAGTTCCTCAAAGGCTCCGGCGCACAGGTGATGGTGCCCCATCAGGCGGATCCGTTGATCTATGTCCACCGGGAAAATTTGCTCCAACTGCTCGGCCGACCAGCGGGGGGATTCGGGAGGCCGGTCCAGAGTGGGACGGACCGGGGCGGGCTGGGCGTCCGGCAGCGGCTCGCTCATCGTCTGGAACAGTTCCTCCAGGTCGCCGAAGCGCACCAGGCGGAACGCCTCGGCCATCCGTCCCTCCGGCAGGCCGAAGGCCCTCGCCACCCCGTTGGCCTGCTCCTGGAAAAAGAGGGCCAGCAGGGGGCGCATATCGCCGTCCATCGCCTCCTCCAGCCAGGGCATCCGTCGCCCCCAGGTGCGCAGTTGAAGGCGGTACTGGTTGAAGGTATTGCGCATCATCTGCCGGTGGGCGCAGACCGCTTCCACCTTGCGCTCCATATATTCGGAGACGTCCTCGGCGTGATTGGCCTCCGGCAGGTGACGCCCGAAGTACCAGCGCTCGCACACCGAGAACGGCTCCAGCCCCTCGGCAAAGTGTTCCGGGTGATGCAGGTCAAAGCAGGAGACCCAGAAGGCCTCCTCCACTGCCTGGGCCACCCGGATGTGGTCCATGTTCCCCTCGTACAGGCCGAAGGGGTCAAAGGTGAAGACGGCATAGGGCCGGTACTTGCGGAACAGATAGACGAAGCGCTCGCGCAGGGCGACCTCGGAGGCGTCGGCCAGGCAGTCCGTTTCGTAGCCCAGTTCCACGATCTCGGCGATCCCCAGGATTTCGGCGGCGCGGTGGAGTTCCTCGGTGTTGCGGCGTCGGGTCTCCTCCACCGTCAAGCCGACGGAGTCCTTGCTGTCGTCGGTCACCCGCACCATCACCACATGCCAGCCCTGGTCGGCGAACTTGGCCAGGGTCCCGCCGCAGAAGGCGGCGGCGTCGTCCGCGTGGGGACTGATCACCATGGCAGTGAGCATCGGTACCTCCTCAGTAACTGTTCAGGCCGATTGAAATCGCCCTCTCTGGGCACTCCGTGCCGGTTGGGGCGCTCCGGCGGAGCGCCCCTACGCCGACACCTCTCGCGGGCATAGCATATGTATTTCAACACGTCGCGGCGCAGGGCGAAGTAGTCGTACTGACCTGCATCCGGGTAGCCCAGCCAGTAGTGCTCCCTCACCCCGATCACCCTCCCGGCTGCGAACTGATCGCGTTTCAGGGCCTCGGCTGCAGCCTCTGGGGATAAGGACAGGTCAACCACCCCCATCAGGTCATCGGTGACGGTGACGTAGAACAGTTCGGCCCCCTTCTGCGCGAGCCGCGCCAGGGTCCCGCCTGCACCGATGTCGTTGTCGTCGTAGTGTGGCTGGATGCACAGGACGCGCTTCGCGGAGAACAGATCAGGTATGGGGAGAATGGTTTCTATGGTCATGTGATCGCTATAACCTCGCCGGTCTCGCTGGATTCGTACGCCGCGTCTACCACCTTCATATTTACCAGCCCCTCCGCGCCGCCGGGGACCGGCGGACGGCCCTGACGGATGGAGTCCACAAAATAGGCCATCTGGTCGTCATACATACTCTGTGGACAGTGCGGGTCCCGCACTGGCGGGAAACCGGACGGCACCTCCTCGCCGCCGAGGACCAGCCGGGTGGGGAAGACCTGCCCGAAGCCAGCG
>CALDFY010000327.1 GCA_937942115.1 uncultured Anaerolineae bacterium
CCCCACCGCGCCATCCCCCCCAGACCTCGTCCGCCAGCCACAGCCCGATGAGGAGCAACCCCAGCGGGAAGGAGCCGTGGCTGTTGACCCAGAGCGCCATCCCCAGCGGGAAGACCGCCAGCCAGCCCCAAAAGCGCAGGCTTCGGCCGGCGCGGCCTTTCTCCCCCTCCCCCACCCCACGCCGGATTTCGCCTATGGCCCACAGGAACAACGGGGCCAGGAAGAACGTGGCCGCCTGCGGCCGGACGTTCCAGTCGTTGATCCCCAGCACGGCAGCGAAGAAAGTAGCCGCCGCCGCGACGCGGGGACTGCCGGAGATGCGCCAGGCCAGGGCCAGGGTCAGCCCATACGCGGCGGTGACCGTCAGACTATGAGCAAAAACGACCAACGCCGGCCCGCCACCTGCGTATAATAGATACAACACCACCTCGGGGAGCCAGAACGCCGCATAGGAGGGATACGGCGCTCCGGCCGCCGTGAAGGAGAGGGTATCTACCGTGGGAATCCGGCCGGAGGACAGAATCTCCCGCCCGAGAGCGATGTGCCACCAGAAGTCATGGGGACGGATGGGATGAGTGTTCAGAAAAGCGAAAACGCCCAGCAGGACCGTCAGCGGCCAGAGATAGGCAACCGGGATGCGTCCGCGCGCTGGCCTATGCCTCTGCCCGCTCGTCTCTCTCATACAGGCAAACCCCTTTCGTGAGCACCTCGCGCAAAAAGGGGGAGAACGTCCGCAGAGCCTCTTCTACTTCTTCAGGCGTTTTGACGATGAGGTCCAGCGGGAATAGACGGGGCTTCAGGGCCATTGCCACACGCAGGTACCGCTCCCGGTACGGTTCATCCGTCCGCACGATGACCAGCAAATCCACATCGCTATCGGGAGTGGGGTTGCCGGAGGCATAGGAGCCGAAGAGGATGATTTTCTCCGGGTTGACTGCGCGGACAAGGTTCTCAATCGCCGCCGGCAGCGTTTCGGCCACCGGAGGCAGGCCGCGCGGAGCGACATGAGTGGGAAGGGGAAACGAGCGAATCCGGCCCATTGATCCCTCAGGCGACCAGTCCATACTTCTGCAGCACCGGCCGGGGGTCCACCATGTTCTTACCCAGTTCCGCTTTCTTCTCCTCCATCCCGAAGGCCAATACCATCAACTGGGTGATGTAGAGGACGGGCAACCGGAAATCCAGTTTCATCTGCACCTGCCGGGCCTCCACGTTTACCTGACAGAGTGGACAGGCCGTCACCATCAGTTCTGCCCCGCTCTCGTAGGCGTTCCGCAGGATTTTCTCCGAGAGTTCCAGGGCGATATGGGTCTGGGTGATGCCCAGGCTGCCGCCGCAGCAGTCGGTCTTATACGACCACTCCACTGGCTCACCGCCCAGCGCCCGGATGACATCGTCCATACAGGTGGGATTCTCCGGGTCCTCCACACCGGTGTACTTCGGCGGGCGGGTCGTCGCGCAGCCGTAGTACGACGCGACCCGCATACCCTGCAGCGGCTTTTGGACTTTTGCCCGAATTGCCTCCAGCCCGGCCCGCTCCAATAGAGTCTCCACCGCATGCAGGGTCTCCACCGTCCCCTGATACCGGTACCCCACCCGCTCCGCCACTTGCTCCACCAGTTCGGGGCGGTGGGCCATCTCGTAAGCACCGGCGCGGAAGCGCTGGTAGCACCCCAGGCATGGCGCCACGACCTGCCGGAGCCCCATCTGCTCCACCAGCGAGAGGTTCACCCCGGCGTAGTACCCCGCCAGGACTGGGTCGGTGGTGTGGGCGGGGGTGGACCCGCAGCAGACCCACCCCGGTGGCTCTACCAACTGGATGCCCAGCGCCTCGCAGACGGCCCGGAAGGTATGGTCGTACTCAGTAGCGGTAGATTCCAGAGAGCATCCGGGATAGTAAGCAATCACATTCCCTTTTGTCTCCACCCGCTTGACCTTCTTCGGCGGACGGACGAACTCGGGGAGCAGCCGAATCTTCCGCTTGAGGATCATCGGCACGCCCAGGTCCATGTCCTTCAGGGGTTGTCCGGTGAGGACGTTCATCATTCCCATCAGGCCGGCCTCATAGAGCCGTCCCGCCACGCCGATGGTCTTCAGGAAGACCTGGGTGAAGAGTTCCACCTCCCGCACCGGCGGCTTGATGCCGCGCTTGCGGGCCTCTATCCGCAGGACATCCATCACTCCGGCGACGTCTATGCCCTGGGGACAGCGGGTGGAGCAGGTGACGCAGGCCGCGCAAACCCAGGGGGTCTTCGCCTCCAATACCCGCTCATCGCCCAACTGGATGGCCCGCATCACCTGATTGGGCAGAAGGTCCATATGCTCCGCCACTGGGCACCCACTGGAGCAACGGATGCACTGGTAGCAGAGATACGGGTTGGAGCCGGTATGCTCCTCCACAATCTCCGCCAGCGTCTGCGTTCGGACTCGTGCTCTGGCTGCCATATGCACTCCCTTTCAGCCACGAATTTCGTGAAATCCGTGCCATTCGTGGCTATTCTACCACGGGGCGGGGCAGGAGGCCGGCGCCTTCCACGATGGGCCGTACCGCCTCTTCCCACTCAATGGCCATAATGTGGACGCCCGCCACGCCGGGGATTTCGCGGAGTTCCTGGATCTGCTCAATGGCGATGCGGATGCCCTCCCGTTCCCAGGCCGCTTTACGGGCTTTCTTATCCTCCTTGGGGATTCCGGCGACCGCCGCCTCCATCCGCTCCACATACTCATCCCGCACCCGCATCCCCGGGACTTTATCCCGCATGTAGCGAGCCGCCCCGGCGGACTTCAGCGGGCCGATGCCGGCCAGGATGTAAACCTTCTCGTGCAGGCCCATATCCACCACCCGCTTCATGAACTCCCGGAAGCGGGGGATGTCCAGGATAATCTGGGTCTGGATGAAGTCTACTCCGGCGGCGATTTTCTTCGCCAGGCGGTACGGACGGAAGTCAAAGGGGTCGGCGAAGGGGTTCTCCGCCGCGCCGATGAAGAAGGCGGGGCGCACCCCTTTGATTTCATCCCCGCACTGGAAGCGGCCCTCGTCCCGCATATCCCGGACCATCCGGATGAACTGGACCGAGTCCAGGTCGTGGACGTTCTTGGCCGTGGGATGGTTGCCGAAACTCTGATGGTCGCCGGTGAGGCAGAGGAGGTTGCGCGCGCCCAGCGCGTAGGCGCCCAGCAGGTCCGATTGCATCGCCAGCCGGTTGCGGTCCCGGCAGGTCATCTGCACCACCGGCTCCACCCCTTCCTGCATCGCCAGGACCGCCGAGGCGATGCTGGACATGCGGACAATGGCGGTCTGGTTATCGGTGATGTTGGCGGCATCCACCACCCCCTTGAGCAGGCGGGCCTTGCGCCGGATGACCTCGGGATCGGCACTCTGGGGCGGGCCGATTTCCGCCGTCACCGCGAAGTATCCTGCGCGCAGGATCTTCTCCAGGTTGCTACCGGATTTGTAGCCGTTGGTCCGTTCGCTCATTCTTCACCTCACTGTTTGCTTTCGCCCTTCGGACCGGTATCTTCCCGTTCCAGAAAGGCCAAGATATACGCCGCGAAGCGATCAAAATCGGTAAGATGGGGTAACTACCTACCCTGATGGCTGGGATGCCCACTTCCGCCGCTGCTGAAGCGGCAGGCTCAGATACCAAAGCCCTGACGGGCTATCTGGAAGCCCCTGAAAGGGGCTTCGCATCTGACTTTTCGCCCAATGGTGCGAACATTTGCCCCCCTTCCCCTCACAAGTGTAGGTTTTTTACGCCCCTCTCGTTCTGGACGGGCGACGGGCTTCTTTGCCCCTCACCCCCCTTGCCCCCCTCTCCCCATCGCTCCGCTCTGGGGAAAGGGGGGTGAAGAAAGGGGATTT
>CALDFY010000328.1 GCA_937942115.1 uncultured Anaerolineae bacterium
CCCCCCTTGCCCCCCTCTCCCCATCGCTCCGCTCTGGGGAAAGGGGGGGTGAAGAAAGGGGAGTTATGGCGGGCGGCAAAGCCGCCCGCCGTAACTCCCCTTGCGAAAACAAAAAGACCCCGCCGTGCCGTGTGCCGCAAAGTTTTGAACCCGCTTTCGCAGGTGGGAGCCTACCCGGCAGGTCTGCCTTGCCCAAAGGGCTACCGCATTCCTGTCCGCGAGATTGGTTCCCGTTGTATAGGTGTTGGCTCAAAACCCCAGTTCGGCGATCACGAGCACAGCAGGGCTGTTTATATTATACCACCATTTGTCCAGCGCGCAAATCGCCCCTGTTTCACGCTGCCAAAGTCGTCCCTCCCGGACCTGCGACCGGGTCGCTTCACCGACTTGCGCTTTGGCAGAAATGAGGCATAAATAGGGAGTGTGCGATCTTGCCCGGTTCGGGATAAGGAAATGAGCGTTCAGGGCAAAATCATCATCGGCGATAGCCGCAACATGGCCGAAGTGGCCGATGGAAGCGTCGGCCTGGTGGTCACCTCGCCGCCGTACTGGCACCTGAAGGACTACGGCGTACCGGGCCAGATCGGCTACGGGCAGACGCTGCACGGGAGGTGGGCCCGTGGATGAGAGATTAGTTCAGTGGACGCTGCTGCGGGAATGGAATTATCTGCAAAAATGCCTTCAACTCCCCATCCTGCGGCGATGGGCCGAGCAAATCTCTACCGACTACGGAACCCCCGACCTGATTTTATGGGGGAAAGATTCTCTCTACGTGATAGAGTTAGAGACCGCGATTGACACCCGAGGCAAATTGGAATTCGTAGAGAAGCAATTAAGACAATATAGTAATATTCGCTTCCCCCTACCTTCCGCTCTTGTTCTCCTCTACGCTGAAGATGCGACGCCTTCCGAAAAAACGCACAAGGTAAAACAGGTCTGTGATGAATTGCACGTTGAATCCAGAACATATTCTCTGAACTATGTCCAGCACCTGTACCAGCGTCTAATTGCAGAGTTGACCCGGTCCGTTGGCATCCCATTGGGCCCTACTTGTGCCATGGACGTCTGCTATCTGCGGTGGATGAATGCTCTGATTCAGCCCTTCGCCGAACAGGGTCAAAACACGCTCCCGGTTTCCCACTTCTACGCGCGGGATGGCACAGGCCGTTTTCAGAGCCGAACTACCTACAATGTCCGTAAGCGATTGTGCCAGGATTTTGAACTCATAACAGAGCAAGAGGGTTCTCTGAGCTTGACCGAATACGGGGAACGATTTGCTGAGGCGCTGATCCCGGACCCCCTTGTCGGTTTTGCACAAATTCAACCGCTGAGCCTTGAGCAAAAACGCATCCTGTTAGAAGTCCTGACAAATGGGAGAATCACGCCCTCTAAAGCCAATATTTACTATTTCTTGCGTTTTGTTTATCTGACTGAAGGGCTGTGGATTCCCCATTCTAGCGCACCCGAGCCGGAATCTCCCCAAGATAGGGTCTATGGTTACTGGCAACTGGCGACCGCGCTCTTTGGCAAGCACTACGCTTGGCGCACTCTCACTGATTTTCTGAACTTTACCTGCAACCAAAGCGAGGAACTCGGTCTGGTAAACCGGGTGAAACGCAAGGGGGACTCAGACCGTGCCGTGATAACCCCATTAGGTTCCAGACTGTTGGGGCTGATGGAGATGGATCTCCACATCAAAAGAGAACGGATCCATCTTCCGCTTCAGGTCATTTAACGCATAGGGGACATCCGATGACCAAACTGCGCCTCACCCGTGACGAACGGGCCCAACTGGTCGCCTTTCTGCAGGACCTGGTGCGCATCCCCAGCCCCTCCACCCAGGAGGGACCACTGGCGGAACGGATTCTTCGGGAAATGGAACGGCTGGGCCTGCGGGGGATTCGTACCGACCGCATCGGCAACGCCATCGGTTGGGTGGGCCGCGAGGACGGCCCCGTCCTGATGCTCAACGGCCACATGGATACGGTGACGGTCAGCAACCTGGCCGCCTGGCGCCACGACCCCTTCGGCGGGGCGGTGGAGGGCCGGCGGCTCTATGGCCTGGGCGCCTGCGATATGAAGGGCGGACTGGCGGCTATGCTCTACGGCGCCTACCTCCTGCGCCGACTGGGCCTCCCTGCCCGGGGCAGGGTCGTCGTCGCCTGCGTCGTCCAGGAGGAGCCCTGCGAGGGGCTGGCCAGCCGGGTGCTCATAGAAGAAGAGGGCGTCCGGCCCGACTGGGTGCTCATCGCCGAGCCGACGGACATGGCCGTCGCCCGGGGCCAGCGCGGACGCATGGAACTGGAGGTCACCGTCTACGGGCGGGCGGCCCATGCTTCCCGCCCCGACCTGGGAGAAAACGCCATCTACGCGGCGGCGCGCCTGGTCTTCGGCCTGGAACTGCTGGCCGGACAACTGGGCGATGACCCGTTCCTGGGGCCGGGCACCCTGGCGGTTACCGAAATCCGCAGCCACGCCAGCAGCCGGAACGCTATCCCCGACCGCTGCGACCTGGTCGTGGACCGCCGCCTGACCCTGGGGGAGACCGAGGCAATGGCGCTGGCGGAAATCCAGCGGGTCATCGCCCGAGAGGCCGTCCGCGCCGACATCCGGGTGGCGGAGTTCTCCGCCACCAGTTACACCGGCTACCCCGGACACATCCGCAAAGTCTACCCGTCCTGGGTCATAGAAGAGACCCATCCCCTGGTGACGGCGCTGGTCCGGGCCGCGCGCTCCCGCCTGGGACATCGCCCCCCCATCCGTCACTGGGCCTTCTCCACCGAGGGCGCCTACACCGCAGGCATCGCCGGTATCCCCACCGTCGGCTTCGGCCCCGGTGACCCCGACCGGGCCCACACCGTGGACGAGTGGGTGGATATAGATGACGTCTGCACAGCGGCGGAGGTCTATGCCCAACTGGCGGTAGAACTGATGGGAGGGTAGAAATGCCAGACATCTTTCTGGCTCCCGAGGTCGCTCAGGCGCTCCGGGAGGGCCGTCCGGTCGTGGCGCTGGAATCGGCCCTCATCACCCACGGCCTTCCCCGGCCCCTCAACCGGGACGTCGCGCGGGAGATGGAGGAGACGGTCCGCGAGGAGGGGGCCGTCCCCGCCACCATCGCGGTCCTGGAGGGCCGCCCCTGGGTCGGCCTGAGCCGGGAGCAGATGGAGCGTCTGGCTGCCGAGCCGTCGCCGGTCAAAATCAGCCTGCAGAACCTGCCCGCTGTCGTGGCCCGGGGGGCCACCGGCGGAACCACCGTCGCTGCGACGATGCATCTGGCCCACCGGGCCGGCCTGCGGGTCTTCGCCACCGGCGGCATCGGCGGCGTCCACCGGGGCCACCCCGAGGACGTCTCCGCCGACCTGCCCGCACTGGCCTCCATCCCGATGGTCGTCGTCTGCGCGGGGGCCAAGGCCATCCTGGACCTCCCCCGCACGCTGGAGACTCTGGAGACGTGGGGAGTGCCGGTGGTGGGCTACGGGACGGACACCCTCCCGGCCTTCACCAGTCCCACCTCCGGCCTGCCGCTCCCCCTGCGCGCCGACTCGCCGGAAGAGGTCGCCGCGATGGCCCGGGCACGGGACGACCTGGGCCTGCGCGCCGCGCTGCTGGTGACGGTCCCCGTCCCGGAGGAAGACGGCATCCCCTGGGAGGAGGTGGAGTCGGAGATTGCAGCGATCGTCGCCGAGGCCGAGCGGGAGGGCATCCGGGGGCCGGCGCTCACCCCCTACCTGCTGGCCCGCCTGGCCCACCAGACCGATGGCCGTTCCCTGCGGGCCAACCGGGCGCTCCTCGTCCAGAACGCCCGCGTTGCCGCCCGCATCGCCCGCTCAATTGAATCTTCCTCACCCCACCCCCGGCCCTTCACCTCACCCCCGGCCCCTCTCCTGACACAAGGGTCAGGAGAGGGGAGGGGGTAGGGGCATATGCGTTAACTTAAGGGGCTGCGCCAGTTGGGTTGCCGCCTCGGGCGCTGACTGAAGCCAGCCTCTTTGGGCCTTCGGCCGGGTCCCTTCACTTCGTTCGCAACAAGGTCGGCCTTCGCCGACCTCCTGAGAAGGGCGTCAACGCAGGTTGACGCCCGGCGCGAAGCGTCCAGAGAGGCCGATTTCCAATCGGCGCCCGAGGCGGCGGGAAGCGGAGAGCCGAAGCCAGCCTTAAGTTAACGCTTATGGGTCAGAACCCGCACCTGGGGGGATGGGGTCAGTGTGGAACTGCTGCAGGAAGGGAAAGTGGTCTTCACCTTCCAGGCCGCCGAACGGACGGCCCAGTTAGCGCCGTCCCGCCCTGCCCTTTGGGTAGATGTGCTTCTGGATGACCTGCCGGACCTGGTCGCCAGCAAGATGGTCGCCCTGGTGGAGCGAGGCGCCCCCGGGATTTTCGGGACATCCACGCGCTATGTCAGGCCGGCCTGAGCACTCCGAAGGAGTGCTGGTCCCTCTGGCGTCGCCGTCAGGCGTTGGCCCACAGCGACGCTGATCCCTGGCGGGCCCGCCTGGCCGTGGAGACGCACCTGGCCCGTATCGCTCATCATCGTCCCTGGAAAGGATTGAGGACCCGCAGGAGCGAGCCGCCGCTGCTCGCCTGCGTCAATGGTTTGCGACGGAGTTTCTGGATGCCCTGGGAGAAATCGCTTCAGCCCCCGAAGGGAGGTTCGCCGAATGAGCCCGGCGGTAACCCGCCGGGCGAAAGCGGCGAAACGTGGCTGGATACGTCCCTCTATCCCGATGAGGAGCCCCCGACGGAATGGGACCTCTCCGCGCGGGTGGATTTCCTGGCCCGTCTCTGCGCGGCGTGGGACTTTGGCATCCTGCCCACCCCGGAGACGGTGGCGGAAATCCGCAAGCCCGAGTGGCGGGAGGCGGTGGACGCCTGCTGTCTGCTGACCTCTCCCACCTATCACCTCCTGCGGTCCTGGCACGGCCTGCCGCCTCTTCCCTACCTGGGCCAGCAACGGGCCTACATCCGGGATGACCCCAATCTGGCATACGTGTAGGTATAGTGGAGTGTGCGATGGCCGAAAAACCGTTCCTCCACCGACTGCGCTCCGCGCAGGAGCGCCGCCGGTCCTGGCTCTGTGTGGGCCTGGACCCCGTGCTGGACCAACTGCCGGAAGTGGCCCGGCGGGCGGATGACCCGCTGGCCCACTTCGGGCGGGCGATTGTAGAAGCCACCGCCGACCTGGCCTGCGCCTACAAGCCCAACCTGGCCTTCTGGCTGGCCCACGGGACGGCCGGCCTGCAGGCCCTGCAGGCCGTCCTGGAGGCGGTCCCGGAGGACGTCCCGGTCATCCTGGACGGCAAGTTCGGGGACATCGGCCACACCGCCGCCGCCTACGCCCGCTTCGCCTTTGATACCCTGCGCGCCGACGCGGTCACCGTCAACCCCTACCTGGGGCTGGACGGGGTCCGACCGTTCCTGGAGTGGGGGGACCGGGGGGTCTTTCTGCTGGCCCGGACCTCCAACCCCTCCGCGCCGGACCTGCAGGACCGGACAGCGGGCGGGGAGCCGCTCTATCTGGCAGTGGCCCGACGGGCCCAGGAGTGGGACGCGGCCTACCCCGGCGCCTGCGGTCTGGTGGTGGGCGCGACGTACCCGGAGGAATTGGCCCACCTGCGGGCCGCCGTCCCCAACCTCCCTTTCCTTATCCCCGGCCTGGGCGCGCAGGGCGGCGACCTGGAGGCAGCGGCCCGCTACGGCCCGGCGGGGGCGGTCGGCCCGGTGGTCAACGTCTCCCGCGCCGTCCTCTACGCCTCCGGCGGCCCCGATTTCGCCGACGCCGCCCGCGCGGCGGCGTTGCGCTGGGTGGAGTCGCTCCGGGCGGCATCCTCTGCGGCCCCACCGTCGCCGCCCCAGGAGGAAGCGCTGGCCCGCCTGGCCCTGGGACTCTTTGACGCCGGGTGCGTCCAGTTCGGCACCTTCACCCTCAAATCGGGCCTGACCTCCCCCATCTACATTGACCTGCGCCTCCTGGTCAGCCACCCGGCCCTCCTGGGCGACGTGGCCCGGGCGATGGCCGGTATCGCCCGCCACCTCTCCTTTGACCGCATCGCCGCCGTCCCCTACGCCGGAATCCCCATCGGCACCGCGCTGGCGCTGGAGATGGACCGGCCCCTCATCTACCCCCGTCGGGAGGTGAAGGAGCACGGCACCCGGCGGGCCATTGAGGGAACGTTTGCCCCTGGCGAGACGGTCCTGCTGGTGGACGACCTCATCACCCGGGGGGATAGCAAACTGGAGGCGGCGGCCCCCCTGCAGGAGGCCGGCCTCGTGGTGCGGGACGTGCTGGTGCTGATAGACCGGGA
>CALDFY010000329.1 GCA_937942115.1 uncultured Anaerolineae bacterium
CGGCGAAACGCCCAGGGGAGGCCGATTTCTAATCGGCGCAAGGGAGCGCTGACTGGAAGTCAGCCTCTCTGGGCCTCTGGCCGAAGGACGGCCCGCGCCGTCCTTTCCGGCGTCAACGCAGGTTGACGCCCGGCGCGAAACGTAGGGGCAACCCTTGCGGTTGCCCCCAGGGGAGGCCGATTTCCCATCGGCGCAGGGGAGCGCTGACTGGAAGTCAGCCTCTCTGGGCCTCCGGCCGAAGGACGGCCTGCGCTGTCCTTGCCGGCGTCAACGCAGGTTGACGCCCGGCGAAACGCCCAGGGGAGGCCGATTTCTAATCGGCGCAAGGGAGCGCTGACTGGAAGTCAGCCTCTCTGGGCCTTCGGCCGAAGGACGGCCTGCGCCGTCCTTTCCGGCGTCAACGCAGGTGGACGCCCGGCGCGAAACGTAGGGGCAACCCTCGCGGTTGCCCCCAGGGGAGGCCGATTTCCCATCGGCGCTGACTGGAAGTCAGCCTCTCTGGGCCTTCGGCCGAAGGACGGCCCGCGCCGTCCTTTCCGGCGTCAACGCAGGTGGACGCCCGGCGCGAAACGTAGGGGCAACCCTTGCGGTTGCCCCCAGGGGAGGCCGATTTCCCATCGGCGTATGGGGCGACCGCAGGGGTTGCCCCTACACCCCCTGCGGTTACCCTTGCTCAACAGGCAGCGTAAAGTAAAACGCCGCGCCCTGGCCCTCCTCGCTTTCTACCCAGATACGCCCGCCGTGGGCCTCCACAATGCGCCGACAGATGGCCAGCCCCAGGCCGCTGCCCTCCGCCTGTTGCTCCCCAATGGGCAGGCGGACGAATTTCTCAAACAGCCGCTCCTGCAGGTCCGGGGGGATCCCCGGTCCGGTATCCACCACTCCCACTCTGACCTCCCCGTCGCCCGGGTCCGCCTGCACCGTCACCCGGTCCCCCGGACGGCAGTATTTGACGGCGTTGGCGACCAGATTCAGCAGCGCCTGCCGGATACGGCCCGCATCACCGGTGACGGTGGGCAGGTCCGGGTGGATTGCGGCTTCCAGATGGATCCCCCGTTCTTCGGCCTGGGGGCGCAAGGCGGCCAGCACCGACTCCACGATTTCCGTCAGATTGACCGGCTCCCGGGCCAGGAAGACGCGGCCCGATTCCAGCCGCGCCAGGTCCAGAAACTCCCCGGCCATCCGGCTCAACCGCAGCGCTTCCTGCTGGATCAGCCGGGCGAACTCCTGGCGGTCCTGGGGGGAAGTGGCCTCCCGGGCGATCAGGTCGGCGTAGGCGGCGATCACCCCCAGCGGTGTGCGCATCTCGTGGACGATTTCGGCTACCAGGTCCGATTGCTCAAAAAGGACCGCGTTCTCCACGGCAATCGCGGCCTGGTCGGCCAGGATGCGCAGCGTCTCCAGGTCGTCGGGGGTGAAGGCTCCCCCGTTGCGCCGGTTGATGACTTCCAGGACGCCGATGACCTTCCCGCGCACCGCCATCGGGACGGCGATGAGCGACCGGGTCTCCACTCCGGTTGCCCGGTCCACCTGCGCGTAGAAGCGGGGGTCTTCCCGGGCGTCGGAGACGATGACCGGCTCGTTGTGCCGAAAGACCCACCCCGCGATGCTTTCCATCGGTACGGCCATCTGGTAGATGGCGTGGCCGTCCGGGTGGGTGGTGGCCTCAAAGCGCAGTTCACCCGTGCGCCGGTCCACCAGCAGGATGGAGCCGGTCTCGGCGTCGGTGAGGTCGCAAACGACGCGGACGATTTCCGAGAGCAGGGGCCGCAGGCTCAGCGTGGAATTCAGCAGACGGCTAATTTCAATGATGCATTGCAGGCGACCGATGCGTTCTTCCGGATGAAGGGATGACCTGCCCACTCTTCCCCCTTTCGGCTTTGCCGCGCACGATTCATCTTGCGCTACAGGGTCTCGCCCAGACACATCTCCGCCAGACGGGGCAGAGTCTCCACCACATCGGCGTGGAAGACGGCGGCGGCGAACGCATCGGCGTAGGTACTTTGTTGGTTGAAAATCAGCAATGCTCCCCCGCTGGCATGGGTCACCGCCGGGAGTTTGGCGGCGGGCATCACCATCAGCGACGACCCGACCACCAGCATCAGGTCAGCCCGGCGGGCGTGCTCCATCGCCGCAATGAACACTTCCGTAGGCAACTGTTCGCCGAAGAGGATGGTATCCGGTTTCATCACCCCGCCACAGACCGAACAGCGCGGCACTTCTCCCCGCTCCACCACCTCCTCCAGCCCCTCTGCCGGTACCTGCCGGAAGCAGTTCAGGCAGGTCGCCGTCCGCAGGTGACCGTGCAGTTCCAGTACCACCCGAGAGCCGGCCCGCTGATGCAGACCGTCTATGTTCTGGGTGATGACAGCCTGGATGCGACCGGCGGCCTCCAGCCGCGCCAGCGCGATGTGGGCCGGGTTGGGTTGGGCCTGGCGCATCAGGGCGATCAGAGGACGGACCCACTCGTAGAACCGCCGGGGATTCTGCCGCAGCGCGTAGATGGACGCCACCTCCATCGGGTCGTCCTTCTCCCAGAGGCCCGAGCCGGGGGAACGGAAGTCCGGGATGCCCGAGGGGGTGCTGATCCCCGCGCCGGTCAGTACTACCGCGTGGCGGGCGTTTCGCAACAGGTTGGCGGCCCGTTCCAGTTTAGCCTCCAATTCTCTCATCGCTCCTCTACGATTTGAAAATCCGAATCGGCGTTCCCACCCGCTTGTCCCCCTGGATGAAATCATCCTCCGCGCCGCCGATCGGATAGACCCACCGGTAAATCCAGCGCGCCGCGTCTATGGAGACGTTCACGCACCCGTGGCTGCGGGGGACGCCGTAGTCGTTGTGCCAGTACGTGCCGTGAATCGCCGTCCCGCTGCGGTCAAAAAACGTGTTCCACGGTACCCCGGGCAGGTCAAACAGGTCCGCCGGGACGGGGTCCTCCGGCTTCTGGGGACGGTTGCTCATATGCCGGGAGACCTGTTTCAGGATGACGACGTGGTCCCCTTCCGGCGTGGAGAGGTCTTCCACCGTCCCGTCCTCCAGCACCCGCTTGCCGATTCCGGACGAACAGCGGGTGGTGAAGACGACCCGGTTCCCCTCGTAGCAGGTCACCGTCTGGCGGGAAAGGTCAATCTCTATCCGCTTGGCCCCGGCGAAGGGGTGGATGGGCGAAAGTTCCCGACGGGAAAGCCGCCGGATGTCGGTCGCCAGAACCCACTGGTAGCCGGTCGGGGGCAGTTCGTCGTAGATTTTGTACCATGCATTCCCCCGATCGTCAAACGCGATCCCGACGACGTGGTAGGTGGTCCGGTTGTAGAAGCGGTAGACGACCTTTGCCTCCGGATGGGGTTCCTCCCGCGCGTCGGTGTAGGGGACGCAGACCTCGCCCCAGAAGCCCCAGTCGCCGATGTTTGTTTCGGGGAGTTGCGGGGGCCAGACCCACATGGGCTGGACCCAGGCGGAGAAGACGTAGCCGTCGGGGGTCTCGTACCAGAGGTCGTTGTAGGCATTGAGGCCGGGGGCCCGCACTTCCCGGACGATGGGAAAGACGTCGTCCCGCTTCCAGCCGCCGAGGCGCCGGGCGTCCCGTTTCGGGGCGTCGTAGAGGGTGACGGGGTGGATGGCCCGCCCCATGCGCACCGGTCCGCCGGACGGAGGCCGCCAGAGCCAGCGGCGGCCCGGCCAGGGGGCCAGCGCGGCCAGCGCGACCAGGGAGAGGTGCAGAAACTCGCGGCGGGTGTACCTCACCCCCTCCCCCTGCCTCCTCTCCTGCCCTGCGGGAAAGGGGGAAGGGGGCCGGGGGGAAGGGGTGAGGGCCAACTCCCCCTTCTCCTCTCCCGCTGGCGGGGGAGGGGAGGGGGGCCAGGGGGAAGGGGTGAGGGCCCTACTCATACACCTTCTCCTCTGTCTGTTCTGCCTCCGGCGCGTCGGCCTCCACGTCCCGCACCTCGGGCCGGGGGGCCAGGACCTCCCGGTAGTACTCGTGCTGGATGATGAGGTCCATAATCTCGTTGGTCCCGGTCCAGATCATAATAAGCCGGGCGTCCCGCAGGAGCCGCTCTATGGGGTAGACGCTGGTGTAGCCGATGCCGCCGACAATCTGCATGGCGTGGTTGATGACCTGCCAGGCGGCGTCGGTGGCGAACTTTTTGGCCTCGGAGACCAGGCGGCGGGTGCGGCCCGGGTCGTCTCCGGCGTCTATGCAGCGGGCGGCGCTGTAGACCAGGCCCCGGGCGGCGTCCAGCAGGGTGATGGAGTCGGCGACCTTGAAACTGACGGCTTCAAAGCGGCGGATTTTCTCGCCGAAGGCTTTGCGGCGGTCGGAGTAGCGGGCGGCGATCTCCAGCGCAGCCCGGCCCATACCGATGGCCCCCGCCGCGCTGGTCATCCGTTCGGGGATCATCATCCGGTAGAAGATGTCGGCCGCGCCGTTCTCCGGGCCGACCAAGTTCTCCGCCGGGACGCGCGCGTCCCGAAAGACCACCCGTCCGGTGCCGCCGCCGCGAGTACCCAGGAGACCGTAGAGGTAAGCGACGTCCACCCCCGGCCCCCGCTCCACGATGAACGCGCTGATGCCTTTGTGCGGTGGGGCGCTGGGGTCGGTGCGGGCGTAGACCAGGAAGAAATCGGCCTCCGCCGCGCCGACGATGAAGCGTTTCTGGCCCCGCAGGAGGTAGTGGTCTCCTTCCCGGCGGGCCTCGGTGGTGGTGCCGAAGAAGTCGGAGCCGCCCCGGGGTTCGGTGAGGGCCTCGGCGGCGATTTTCTCCCCGGAGATGAGGGGGCGCAGCCAGCGCTCCTTCTGTTCGGGGGTGCCGAAGGCGTTCAGCGCCTCGCCGACAATGCTGGGCATGACGTAGGCGCAGGCCAGCGCGGTGCCCAGGACGCCGACTTCCTCAATGGCGATGATTTCGTCCTCCCAGCCCAGGCCCCGGCCGCCGTACTGGGGTGGGAAACGGAGCCCCAGCAGGCCGCGCCGCCCGGCCTCGCGGACGAACTCGCGCGGGTAGCGGACGCGGTCGGCGTCCATATCCAGGATCAGTTGTTTGGGCACGCTGCGGACGAACTCCCGTACCTGGTCCCGCAGCGCGCGCTGTTCGGGGGTCAGCATGGCATCTTGCAAGGGTCACCTCCGGGGAGTGAAAAGTGAAACGTGAAACGTGAAACGGGAAACGGGAAACGGGAATAGGGCGGTCAGGGCTTCCGGCGGCCCCAGCCGTAGCGCCGGATGAGGGCGAGGGCGACCATCGCAGCCCCCAGGCCCAGCCCGCCCCACATCCAGCCGTAGGCGACTCCGGTGGCCGGCATTTGCCCGACCGCCGGGCGCACGGGCCGGGGCGTGGGGGTGGGGGTAGCGGTTAGGGCCCGTGGCGGCGGTGGTTCCGTCGGTGCCGGGGGCGGCGGGGGCGGCGGCTCCGTCGGCGGAGGCGGCGGGGGCGGCGGTTCCGTCGGCGGAGGCGGAGGCGGCGATGTGGGCGACGGAGGTACCGGCGTCGGTGAGGGGGGGATTGGCGTGGGCGACGGAGGTACCGTCGGCGGGGTGGTCGGCGACGGCGGCACCGGCGTGTCGGTTGGCGTGGGCGGCGTTCCGGTGTCCGTAGGCGGCGTCTCGGGTGGTTCTGTCGGCTGCATGGGTTTCTCCCCTTTTGCCATAGGCGAGACCAGCATCAGCCCCACCACCAACAGCCCGGTCAATCCACCCACCAATAACATTCTCTTTGGCATTGTCCTTTCCTCCCGATGGGCAGAGAATCCGCTGGGTCAGAAAGCCGGATCGCACAGAGAAGGCTACCGATTTTTCAGCACCAGGGGCAGATAGACATAACGGATGGGCACCTGAACCACAATTTGCCTGCCTGTGTAGGTATTGTTGTCCTCTACCGCCTCCTGGATCAGCCCGAACGGCTTATTCCACGGAGGATTGGGGTTCGTGTCCCAGGACACGTCCACCTGGGCATGCATCTGATAGGTGCCCGCTGGCAACGTTACGCTGAAAGTGAGCGTCCGTTCCTCGTTCACTCCCAATGATCGGGACCAGGCGGTGAATTCCCACCGGGAGCAGTTAGAGAGGTCCTCCGTGCAGGAACCGCCTTTGTGGTCAAATACACTGCCCGGCGGCGGCGATTGAGGATGTTTGGCATAGACTTCGGTCACAAACAGCCAGTTTGTGCCGCCGTCCCACCGCTGGGTGACTGCCTCAACGCCCTGATTCTTCACCGTGACGTAAAAAGTGATGGGCCGTCCCGCCGCCGGTTGCGCCGGTTCCCACGTGATGCCCGTCACCACCAGGTCCGGGCCGCGCAGAACATTCACATCCCGGTCCGTATTGTTCTGCAGATTCTCCTCTATGACCTCCTCCGTCGTCTCATAGCCGATTTCCACCGTGGCGGTCACCGTCCAGAAGGTATCGGGGATGTTGGGGCTGATTTGGGCCTGCAGAGGAGTGCTCCCGGCCTGGTTGGGGGCCAGTAAGCCCACGAAATACGTGTACACCCCGCCACCGACCTCCGTCCACCCCGCGCCGGAGGCGCCCAGATAGTCGGCCGGCTCCAGGGTCGCGGTCAGGATGACGTTTTCTATGGTGATGGGAGAGGTGTTGGTGAAGAAGACGGTGTACTCCAGCGCATCGCCCGGGTGGGCGGTGATCCGTCCGTCATCTATAGAAACCTGGGCGTCTACCCGGGGGATTTCCAAGATGGTCAGCGGGGCCGCCTCCAGCGGGGGAAGGGCGAAGGACCCGATGCGGCCATCCAGATGGTTGTAATACGTCCCGCTGTGGGCCAGCCGGTCCACCGCCGCCAGAAAGCGAAGGGTGACGGTTTGGTTGACGCCCACCGAGAGGGAGTCCCAGACGACGACCGGAGAGGTCATCGCCGGCGCCGGCCCCTCTATCGTCCCCGCCCAGGTGATGGAAAGGGGCAGGGTGTCCGTCAGGCGGACGGTCTGCGGTACATCAGTATCGTTGTAGACGGTCACCGTGTAGGTAACCGTACCCCCGGCCCGGACCTCCTGCGGCTCCACGCGCTTGGCCAGTTCCACCGTGGGGATGCCCTGGACGTAGACCGGGGCGGTATCGCCGGTATCCGGGACCACCACCGGGTCGTAGGGGGCGACGGCCTTCTCCGCATAGCCGGAGACCCGGTTGTAGTAGCGGCCGCTGGGCATCTGGGCGTTCGTCGTTGCCCGGAAGACCAGGACCAGGCTATCCCCCTTTCTCAGCGGACCGGCGGTGATCCAGACGGGCGGGTTGGTCTGGGCGGGCGGGGGCCCGGAGACCATCCCGGCATACGTAAAACCGGCCGGAAGCGTGTCGGTGATGCGGAGGTTGCGGAGGTCGTACTGGTCCGAGCCGTTGTAGAGGGTAATCGTATAGACCACCGATTCTCCGGCCACGACGGTTTCCGGACCGGCCACTTTGTAGAGGCCGATGCCGGAGATGACAAATACCTTCACATTGTCTTCGTAGTTCTGTGCCCGGGTGACATAGGTGGAGGGGGAAACCCCGTCCACCCAGTTATACCAGTATCCGACCAGTATCCCTGAGCGGGCCCGAAAGCGGATGGTCTCTTTGTTGGTTCCGCTGCCAACCGGTCCCAAATAGGGGATTTCCCACACCAGGGGCGAAGTGCTGACTGGCTGGCGTCCGCTGGTCGTCTCCACATACTGGAACCCCCCTTCAAAGGTATCGGTGATGCGCACATTGTAGGCCGGCCCGCCGGTCAAGTTGGTGGCTTCCAGGGTGTATTCCAGGATACCCAGCGGACCGATCTGCTTGACATTGGGGGTCTTCTTCAGTTCCACGCCCCGAACCACCTGGATGACCAGTTTTCCCTTCGGGACGCACAAACTCATATTCTCCGGATAGGCCCAGGCGTAAGTGGTGAAGCTGGTCAAAGTGAACGGCGCCCGCGCACGCAGGTGGAGGGTCAGGTTTCCGGATGCCGGTACCACCCGATTGCGCCAGACGCAGACCTGATTGGCGCATTCATCCGGCGGGGTCGGGCCTTCTCCGGGGAGGGCCTGAAAGCCCGCCGGTAACTGGTAGTTTACGGTCGTCAGGGTCACCGGCATCGCGGGGCTGCGGATGTGGTTGGTCAGGTAGAGGGTGACCGTGAACAGGCCGCCCAGTCCCACCGGGTTGGGGTTCGCCACCGGCACCAGGGAAACGTGCGGGTAAACGTAAACCGGTCCGGCTTTTTCGGAATTCCACCACTGAGCGTTCGGATCCGTCGTGTGAATGCCAAACGTATTCTTATCCTGCCACTTGGTCCGCTTGCCTTCCTCAAAGAGGTCGTCGCACCAGGTGGTGCCGGTGCCTTCTCCGATGACCGAGACGGTAAAGGTGTGGGCCCAGACGGTGCTGCCGTTCCGCGCGAGGGTAAACGGGGGGGTGATGACATACGAATATTGGTTGCTTCCCCCGGCGTAGAAGCCGGCAGGGAGATTGTCTATGAAAGCATCTATCGGATAATCGCGCACCAAGGAGATGTTCCGGAACTGGACGGAGTACTGGAAATTTTCCCCCTGGACGACGACGTCCGGGTTGGCGGTTTTGGTGTGCCGGAAGGGGGAGTCCACCTGAACAGTGGCTCTCGATCTGCGGCAGATAAATGTATCCGGGCTGTAGCCCCCAACCTGGTTGGGGTAACTCTGGTTCGGTGTTCCATCCACAATCGCCAGGAAGGAGAAGGCAAACGTTGCGCCCGGCGCCATCTGAGGGATCCCCTCTGCCGGCCCCCACCAGATGACGTTCGGAGTGTCGGTCAGGATTTGGGGGTTCCCCGGCGGGGACGAGGCCATCTCCGAAAACCGGAAGTTGGTCGGAAGGGTGTCGGTGATGATGATGCCGGAAACGGTGGTGTCGCCGACGTTCCTCAGGGTGATGGTGTATGCCACCCGGTCCCCGGGCGTCTGGCGGTCGGATGACCTGGCTTTATCTACGGTGATTTGAGGGACGATGGTGACCTTACCGTGTTCTCTGGTGAAGTAAGTCGGGAGGCCCGGAGCGGTCATCGTGATGAAGTTCTGATAATCTTTGTTATAGCAGTTATTCTCCACCGGCGTCTGGGCGCCGATCCAGGCGCGGAAGGTGAAACTGATGACCCCGTTGGGCGGCAGGGTCAGGTTCTCCCAGCGGACGACGTTGGTGAGGACGGCGGCCGGTGAAGGGCCGTTGACCATCTGCTGGAAAGAAAAGGTGGAATACATCGCGTCGGTGATCACCACGCCGGTCAACTCCGTCTGGAGGGGGTTGTAGACGTAAATGGTGTAGGTGACCGGGCGGTTGGGGTAACTCCGGTCTATCTGGGTGGGCGGCGAGGCGGTCTCTACGGTCTTGTACTGGGGGGTCAATACCCGAATGGAAACGTCATTGGCGCACCGGACCGGTTTGACCATCTCGGCCGATATGGCCTGACACCGGTCTCTGTCGTTCCGGATGTTCTGGTCGGTGGGCGCGGTCAGGGTGATGCGGGTGGTGAAGGTGACGAACGTCGTCTCCCCCGGATGGAGGACGAACTCGGCCGGGAAGGTCCAGGTGATGGTGCGGGCGGTCGGGGTGTAGAAGACGGTGACGCCGGGGACGGAGGCGGTGGCGGTGATGAAATCCAGATAGGCCGGGAGAATCTCCCACACTTTCAATCCGGTGGCAGGCCAGGAGTCTTTCCGTTCGGTGGTGGAGACGTTATCCACCTGAATGGTGTAGGTCACCAGACGGCCCACCCGTTCTTTGTCGGGGAAACCGGTCTCGGTCTGGGCCGATTTCTGCAATTTCAGCACCGGGCCGACGATGGAGGATACCGCAATATTGTCAGTGTAGTCGTCACCGCCTGTGCCGGGAGTGCTGGTGGTAATGACAAGGGAGTTCTCCAGATCGGAGGGGCCCACTTCCGTGCCCGCCTGCTTGTGTGTTGGCTGAAGGCCGTCGGGAACCCCCATTGTCAGCACGATGGTCCCGTTCACGCCGGGGGCCAGAGTGCCCAGATACCAGTAGATTTCTCCCCGCCTGAGGATTGAGTTCACCGTCCACGTGAACCCCTGGACGGTGACTCCCTGGGCGGTGTAGTTGCCGTTGTATTCGGCCAGGAAGAAGGGAGCACCGGAGGGAGAAATCTTGCTGCTGTAGGTGTCGCTGATGATGACGTCCTGGAGGGTCTGGCCGGAGGCGTTGGTGATGCGGATGGTGTAAGTAATGGTATCCAGGATGGTGACTTTATCCGGCCCCTCTTTGCTGATCTGTAATCCCGCTGGGGATTGCGAGAGGGGAGCAGAGCGGGGGGCCGCCGCTGTTTCGGGTTGCAGGCCCAGGAGCAGGGCCGCCGTTCCCGTCAGCGCCAAAAGAAGCGAGATTGCCAGCCAGCGTCCTGGAAAGTGCCACCGCTTCATGTCGCTACCTCCGTCCAGAAAAGAAGACCCTCAGCAGCAGGAATTGTGTAGCGCGGGCTGTTAGCCTGTACCTCACCTCTCCCCCTGACCCTGACAAGGGCAGGTTTTTCGCCGAAGGGGGGATTTGCTCTCACCCCTACCCCCCATCCCCCTTCCCCTCTCCCACCGGGGAGAGGGGAAGGGGGTGGCCCGAAGGGCCGGGGGGGTGAGGAACAGGCCTGGCGGCCTGCGCTACAGGACGAATCGCGCAAGCCCTGCCGGCAACTCTGATTTCGCTAAATATACCCGATCTCTCCGAAGTGTGTAATCAGGTAGCCGATGGTGGGCGCCCGGGCATCCGGTCCGGATAGTTGGTGATAATGGCATCCACCCCCCACGCCACCAGCCGGGCCATGGCCTCTGGGTCGTCCACCGTCCAGGCGACAACGCGCCGGCCCTGGGCGTGGGCTTGCCGGACGGTCTCCGGTGTGATGAGGCCCCACCAGGGGTGGAGGGCCTGAGGCCGCAGGCGGACCAGCGCCGCCGCCAGGCGCGCGGCGCGGGAAAGGGGCGCCGTCTCGTAGAGA
>CALDFY010000330.1 GCA_937942115.1 uncultured Anaerolineae bacterium
CATATCAGAAGGGTCCCCCGACTGGGCCACGATGCAGGCCAACCTGGGGAATGCCCTCCGCACCCGCTTTGAGGCGCTGGGGCAGGCCGCGGACCTGGATGCGGCCATCGCCGCCCTCCAGAAGGCGCTGGGGGTGGCGCAGGAAGGGTCGCCCGACTGGGCCAGATGGCAGGTCAACCTGGGGAATGCCCTCCTCACCCGCTTCGAGGCGCTGGGGCAGGCCCCAGACCTGGATGCGGCCATCGCCGCCTACAAGAAGGCGCTGGGGGTGGCGCAGGAAGGGTCGCCCGACTGGGCCACGATGCAGGCCAACCTGGGGAATGCCCTCCGCACCCGCTTTGATGCGCTGGGGCAGGCCGCAGACCTGGATGCGGCCATCGAAGCCTACGAGAAGGCGCTGCACGTTTTCTCTCCCGAGATCTCCCCTGAAGATACGCTGGCCGCTGCGCTGCCGTTGGGAACCCTCCTGATGCGCCGCCGGGGAGAAGGGGATGTGGAACGGTTGTCGGCGGTATACGACAAGGCTGTCCCGGCCTGGCAATATCTCTACTTTGAGTCCTTCCACGAGGTACGGCGGCAGCGTCAGTTGCGCCGCGCTCAGAGGATGTGGGCGAACTACGCCTATGCCCTCGCCTCCACCGATCGGCTCCGCCGCGGCGTGGAGGTGCTGGAGATGGGCCGGGCGCGCTGGCTGGCCGAGGCCTTTCGCGGCCGCCAGGCGCTGGAGGTCGTGCGTCTGCCGGCGCTGGAGGCCGCCTGGCGGGCGGTCAAGGACGCCGAAAGCCGCTACCGTCACGCCCCGGAGGAGGATCGCGCCGCCGCCGAGGCCCGGCTTGCCGAATGTCGGCGGGCCTATTATGCCCTGTTGCGGGAACACTTCCCTGCCTATTTTGCCGAGCCGGACTTCGCCGCTGCCCAAGAAGCCGCTGCCGCCGGGCCGCTGGTCTATCTCCTCGCCACCCCCGCCGGCGGCCTGGCCCTCATCGTCCCCCCGCAAGGCGAGCCCCAGGCCGTGGACCTGCCCGACCTGACCGAAGAGACCCTCAACAACTGGCTGGTCTGGACCGACGCCGAGCGGAAAAACGTTATCGGTGGCTACCTGCCGGCGCAGTTGGCTGTCCCGGAGTGGATGTCCCCGGCGCTGGCGCGGCTGCTGCCCGAACTGGGGGAGAAGGTCATGGGGCCGCTGGCCGAGGCGCTGCGGGGCCTCATCCCCACCCCCGTCGCCTGCGGCGACACCCCCTCCTCTCCCGCCGGGCGGGAGAGGAGGAGGGGGCCGGGGGAGGGGGTGAGGGCCATCACCCTCATCCCCACCGGCCGCCTGGCGCTGCTCCCCCTCCACGCCGCCCGCTACCGGGTGGACGGCCGCGAGGTCTGCTTCCTGGACGAGTTCACCGTGACCTACGCGCCGTCGGCCCAGGCGCTGGCCGAGGCGCGGCGCCGCCGGGCTGCCCTGCCGGACGGCCCGGCCCACCTGGTCGGCGTGGGCAACCCGCTGCCACCGGTTGAAGCGTTGCGCGATCTGCACCGGCAACTGCAGGAAGCCGTCGCCGCCCTGCCCGACGACCCGGCCATCGCCCGCCAGCGACAGGCCCTCGACGACCTGGTCGCCCGCCCCACCGGGGAACTGGTCCACGAGGGCTTTCTGCTGCGCTCCCTGGTGCGCCTCCTGCCCGAACGCCTGGGCGAGCCAGTTCAGCGCCTGCTGGCATTGGCCCGCCGTTGGCCCCTCAGCCTGCCCTACGCCCGCGCCGAACTCCAGAGCGTGGCCGACCTGCTGCCGCTGGAGCAGGCCGAGGTGCTCTACGAAGAGGCGGCCACCCACGATGCGCTACTGGAGCGCCTGCCGCGCGGCACGCTGCTCCACTTCAGTTGCCATGGCTCCTTCCATCCGGAGGAGCCGTTGCGCTCTGCCCTCCACCTGGCCGACCGCGACCTGACCCTGGGCGAGATGCTGGAAGCGGAGTTCACCGGCCTGCGTGCGGCGCGGCTGGCCGTCCTCTCCGCCTGTCAGACCGCCATCACCGACTTCCGCGACCTGCCGGAGGAGGCGGTCGGGCTGCCGGCGGGGCTCCTGCAGGCCGGTGTGCCGGCCGTCGTCGGTACCCTCTGGCCGGTGGAGGACGCCAGTACGGCGCTGCTGATGACCCGCTTCTACGAGTCCATATTGGAGGGGGAAGCGCCCGCGCCGGCGCTGCGCGCGGCGCAACGCTGGCTGCGCGACCTGACCAATGCCGAACTGGAGGCGTATCTGGAGCGCCACCGGCACCTCGCCGAGGCCCGCCGGCAGTCGGCCCGGCGGATGCCCCTCTCCCTGATTGAGGCGTTGAGGCTGCAGGTAATCACCACCGATGATCCTGCGCACCGTCCCTACGCGGACCCCTACTTCTGGGCGCCGTTCACCTTCAGCGGCGTGAGTAGGACAACTCCTGTGGAGTTGTCTACGCGGAGTGAATAAGGCATGACGAAACTACCCCCTTCTATTCAAGCCCTGCTGACCCTGTGGCCCGACCTGCCCCAAAGGCTGGGCGACGAATGGCCCCGCCTGTACTGGCAGTTGTTGGACCTGCTGCGTGCTTTTGAGGGGGCGGCGGATGAGGAGGCGCGCGCGGCCGTCTCCCTCCGGTTGATGGACATCCTGGCGCAACTGCCCGGCGGACGGGAAGCCCTGCGCCGGGCGACCCGGAGAGAAGCCCGCACCAGGGGCGGCGAGCCGTACCTGCCGGGAGCCGACACAGACGCCGCTCAGGGCGACTGGCCGGATGTAGCCACTATGAGCGCGCACCTGCATGCTCTCCTCCACCCGCCGACGGTTACCCGCTACACCGACGTCTATGCCCCCTCGCAGGTGGTGGTGGGCGAGCGCTTCCCCATCATCGTCGGCCTGACCCGCGGCCCAGCGGAGGGGCCGGCGGCGGCCATCCAGGCCCGGCTCAACGAGTTGATCCGGGTCGTGCTCACCCCGCGCGGGCCGGAACTGTTGAGCGAGCCGGCCAAAACGTTGACGGTGACGGAAGGCGACAGCAAGCCGGTGGTCTTTTACCTGCGCACCACCACGGTCGGCCCGCAGTCGGTGCTGATTGACTTTCACTCCACCAGCCACCTGCTGGCCAGTATCACCCACACCCTGACGGCGGAGGAGGCCGGCGTCGAGACGCGGCCGGGCAAACTGCCGTCGTGGCGGCTTGACCTGAACGACTTTACCGCTCCCCATCCCGGACTGGTGTTGCGGGTCAGCACCCTCGACAACCGCCTCACCTACACCCTGAACTATGCCGACGCAACCCAGCGCATCATCCAGGGCGGGACGTTGCGCGCCGACCCGGAAAGGTATCGCTACCAGATCATCCGCGAGATAGAGAACCTGGCCAGAGGCCTGGACGCAGATGGCCAGCCGCTGGAGGGCGGCGGGCAGCCGTCGCCGGAGACCTTTTTCAAATACCTGGAGCGGATCGGCTATCGCCTGTACGATGAACTGTTCAACGAGGAACTGCGCCGCGAGTACCGTGAGCGCATCCGTGGCCGGGTGGGCACGCTGGAGGTCGTCTCGGACGAGCCGTGGATCCCGTGGGAGTTGGTCAAGCCGTATGACGGGGAATGGGCAGACGATTTCCTTTGCCTGCAATATGACTTCAGCCGCTGGCTGGATAACGGGCAGACGCCAGCAGCCGAGATCGCCGTGGACAGCCTGGCCTGCATTGCGCCTGAAGACTCGGGGCTTGCCTTCGCCCAAGCCGAGAAGGACTTTATGCGCTCGCTGGCCCAAACCTTCGGGCTGACCGACCGCTCGCCGACCGACGCCAGCCGGTCGGCGTTAGAGCAAGTGCTGGAGGGAGAAGCCTCCGTTCGTCTGTGGCATTTTGCCTGTCACGGCCACTTTGATGCCGATGCGCCCGGCAACTCGCCCCTCATCCTGGAGAAGGGACAGCGCCTGCGCCCCAACGACCTGGCCGGCCCTCGGGTCAAGCGACGGCTGAGCGCTGACCGACCGCTGGTCTTTCTGAACGCCTGTCGGGTTGGGCAGAGCGACCTCTCCCTCACCGGCCTGGGGGGTTGGGCGGCCCGGCTGGTGGGTGAGCACCGGGTCGGCGCGCTGATCGCGCCCCTCTGGTCGGTCAATGACCTGATCGCCTGCGAGTTTGCCCGCGCCTTCTACCAGGCAACGCAGGAACCGGGGATGACCCTGGCCGCGGCGCTACGCCGGGCGCGCGAACAGACGAAAGAGGCCTATCCCGATGACCCCACCTGGCTGGCCTACAGCCTCTACGCGCACCCCAACGCCCGGCTGATGTGGAACAGGAGGACACCATGACCGATACCGTTCGTGATTTTGTCGCTCCCGCCGTCACCCTGGACGTATCCACCGTAGCCGAGGCGCCGGCCCGGCCGGAGCAGGCCGGCGCCGAGTTTGCTGTGCTTCGGGACGAACAGGGAGGGCTGCGGGGGCCGGTCTCGCTGGAGGCCCTGCGCCGGGCCGAAGCGGAGGGCCGGTTGGCGGAGGCGTGGGAAGAGGCGCCGCCCCCCATCGTCGTCCGGCCCGATATGCGCGTGGACGACGTGACCCGCCGGTTGGCCAAGGACCTGGTGCTCAACCCCCGGCTGGCAGGCGTCATCGTGCAGGAAGGCGAACGGGTGCTGGGCGTGCTCCCCCGTTCCTTCCTGGCCCAACGCGCCTCCCGGCTGGAGACGCGCGGCACGGCCGACCGCCTGGAGGGTCCACCGGTGGACCTTCTCTACTTTGAATGCCCCCAGGACGGCGAGCGCCAACTGGTGGCCTACTACGACCCCCAGAACCCGCCCACCTGCCGCCAGGGGCATCGGATGAGGCCGGTAGAGGATTGATGGGTGAGCGAAGAAGGAAGCGATTATGTTTTCTACCTTGCTCCAGGAACTCAAGGGCTACTTTGGCCGCGATTTTCTACTGGTGGCCTTTTTTCCGGTCCTGCTCTTTGCCGGCCTCAGCCTGGCGCTCTACCTGGAAGTGACTCGCGGCTTGGGCGCGGCGCTGGCCGGCTGGGAAAACCTGCCGGCGCTGCCCCAGGCCGCAGGCATTACCGGCGCCGTGGTCGTGGTTGTCGTGGCGGCCTATCTCCTGTACAACGGGCAGTATGTCATCATCCGCCTGTTTGAGGGCTACTGGCCGAGAGTACGCCCGTTCCTCTGGCTGCGCAACCGACGCGCATCACTGCACAGAAAGCGCTGGGAGTATCTGGACCAACTTGCCAAGCAAGCGAGCACCGCGACAGAAACTATTGAGATCCAGGCCGAGCAACTGGCCTTCTACCCGCCGCCCAATCACCTGGATAAGATGATGCCCACCCGCCTGGGGAACATCCTGCGCGCGGCGGAAATCTATCCCTACGAGCGCTACGGGTTAGACGCTGCCGTCATCTGGCCGCGGCTGCGGCCCCTGCTCCAGCCGGAGACCATGGCGCTGCTGGAAGACCGCAAGACCACTTTGACCTTCATGCTCTCCATGTGCCTGCTCTCGGCAGCCTTTTCCCTGCTCTGGTGTCCGGTGCTCGCCCTGACCACCGACCGCTGGGACCTCTTTCTCCTGTGCGCGTTGGGCTGGCCGCTGGCCTGGCTCTGCTATCAGAACGCGGTGCAGAGCGCTGTGGCCTACGGCGAGCAACTGCGGGCCGTCTTCGACCTCCATCGCCACGATTTGCTCAAGGCGCTGAACCGCCCGATCCCGACCGACGCCGATGCCGAGCGCAAGGAATGGCTGCGCCTGAGCCGCTTCTTCTACCGCAATCTGCCCCTGCCGGCTCCACCACCTGCTCCTCCCTCGCCGCCCAGGGGCTGGGAACGGGTAGCCGAAGCCCTGGCCGACTACCTGGAGAAACGCGCCCGGCCCACAGAAGGGGAGGAGCAACGATGAACGCCAGGCCCCAACCGCCGCGCGACCCCTGGCCCTGGCTGTATTGGGGGCTGTTTTTCATCGTCGTGCCCCTGGTCGCCCTGTGGATGGCGTACAGGCCGGCGCCGCAGGTGAGCCTGCCCGTCCCCACCCGCGACCTGCCGCCGTATCACGTCATCACGGCGGGCGACCTGGTCACCGCCCCCATCCCGGCCCGCCGGGTCACCACCGAGGCTATGCGCAACGCCCAGGACCTGCTCGGCCGCTATACTCTGCAAGTGGCACCGGCCGGACGGCCTCTCCACCGCGACCAGGTTGTCGCTGTTCCCGATCCGGCGCTGATCACCGACACCCTGGCCGTGGCCATCCCCGCCGATGCAACGACCATTCTGGGCGGCGCCCTGCGCCCCGGCGATGTGGTGGCCGTGGCTGTTGTGCCGGCTGAGGATACGGCCACGCCGGTCAGCCTGTTTGACGCCGTGCTGGTCCTGGATGTACGGCAGGCAGAAGAAGGAAAAGTGGTCATACTGGCTGTTCCCGCTACCCGTTGGGAGGAGTATCTGGCGAGGACGCAGAACGCCACTGTTATGCTGGCGCGTCGGGTAGAATGAGCCGAAATCCCTGAGCCTTCCCGGGAGTTATAGGGCCTCTCGCTGCTGAGTCAGCGGTGGCCTGCCCCTGGGCAACCTTTGGCATCATCCTTCAGAACAACCATCGCCTCACTGCCACCAACGAGGAACTGAAAAAATTCACCCGGCACAGTACTGAATCCCAGCCGGGCGTTGCCTCAACTGCCCTCTGCTCCCCGCTCCCTGCCTCTCCGCCCCCTGCTTCCTGCTTCCTGCTCCCTGCTCCCTGCTCCCTGCCTCTCCGCCCCCTGCTTCCTGCTTCCTGCTCCCTGCTCCCGGCGACTTGCGCCCTGCTCCCTGCTACAACTCCTCCACCATCTCCTGCATCCTCCCCACATCCGGATGCAGATACCGGGCCGTCGTGGAAAGACTGGTATGACCCAGAAGCGCCTGCAACGTCGCCAGGTCGCCCCCCGACCGAAGAAACCGCGTCGCATGGGTGGTTGTGTTTCCTCAACGTGGTGAGTGAGCATCATCGGGCGCGCAGGATGATCGGCAGATACACCCGATATCCTTCCTCCAATCGCAGGGTGTAGGTGACCGCATTCCCCGCAATCCGGCCGTCCCAGTGCCGCACCCGCGCATAGAGCCAGCCGTCCTTCCGGGCAATCCACGCCACCCGCGAGGCCAGGTTGTCCGGGTAGGCAATATCATCGTTTTCGGCCAGAACCGTTGTCCCGTCCGAGTCGTAGAGGGTCAGGACGGTATCGGTAGTGAACCCCAGGTTGCCGGTCTCTAGGACGTACCGCTTTCCGGCACGGGCCTGGAACTTCACCCAGTCCGCATCGTCCACCCCACAGAAGTTGTGGGCCTGGGACTGCCCGGGCGCAATGGGGCGCGCCTGCCCCGCTTCATTATCCGCCTCGTAGGCGTCGCCGGAACAGACGTTGATGTACGTCTCCGTCTCGGCACCGGCGGGGTAGGACTCCGCATTTCCCGCCCGGTCCACACCCCGCATCCGGAAGCCGTACCGATGCCCCATCTCGCCCACGAACCAGGCCCCTATGTACTGGCTTCCCACGCCCAGGTGCCAGTCCTGCCAGGCGCCGCCGTCCTGTCGTCTCTGCAGGTCAAAGTGGTCTATCCCCGCCGCGTTGTCGCTGGCATCCCATCGGACGACGAAGGCAGTGCTATCCTGGGTGGCGGCCAGCGGCCGGATGGCGGTGGTCGGCGGCGTCCGGTCCAGGGTGACGTCCCAGACGGCGGCTCCGGCGCCGTTGCCCGCCCGGTCCCAGGCGTAGGCGTAGAAGGCTACCCCCCGCTGGTCGGGCACGCCGGTGGCATCCCACGGCCGGCTCCAGCCATCGCTCCCGTCCAGGTCCCAGCCCAGGTTGTACCAGGCCCAGCCGCTGCCGCTATCGTACCCCACGAAGAACTGCACCTGGTCAATGCCGTTGGCGTCCTGGGGCGTTGCCCGTACGGTCACGGCATTGGTGTTGATATAGGCCCCCTGGGCCGGATTCTGAACGGCGATCGTCGGCGGAGTGCCGTCCACAACCACCCGGACCGTGGCCTCCGGGCCGATGAGGTTGCCCGCTGCCTTCACCCGCCAGCGGCTCTCATACGTCCCCTCCGCTGACGGCGCGGTCATCCGGAAACCGCTGCTGTTGACCACGTCAAAGGTGTAGGTGCTCCCCTCGTTGACGGTCCCGTAGACCGGCTGGGAGGTCGCCGCGCCCAGGGAGGAGCCACCCACCAGGGCCAGGTTATCCCCCCGGCTTCCCTGGAGATAACCAGCGGTCACCCGCACCCGCACGGCGGGGTCTACCGCCGCGCCCGGCCGGACGTGGTGGGTGGAGGCATACTCCACCGTCACGTTCGGCTGGCAATCGGCCAGTTTGTCCCAGGTAAGGCGGATGGCCGCGCCGCCGCCGTTCTCATAGTGCTCCACTTTCAGGAAGTGGGTTCCAGAACTGAGGCTCACGTCCACATCGTACGAAGCCACCTGGTCACGCCACTGGTCCAGGCGCAGGACGTTATCCACCCAGAATTTGACGCCGTCATCGGTAAAGACGTGGAAGCGGTACGTCCCGCAGGTGAACGCGGCGTTCCGGTAGAAACGGGAACTGAAGTTGTCGGCGGGGAAGGTGGGGTCCGGGCCGCCGCTCCCCCAGTCGTGCCAGAGGGAATCCCCCTCGTTGCGGTGGATGGCCGGGGTGCCCGAGAGGTTGCGGTTGCCCCAGTACTCGGCGCACCACTGGTTGGGATCGCAGGTCTGGTCGCGGGGAAGGAATCCCGGCCCCTGCCACCAGGCCTCCAGCCGGGCGCCGCCCTGGTTGTCGTAGAACTCCACCTTGACCTCGTGGTTGCCCGAGGAGATGTCGCGGGCACAGTCGTGGCCGCCAAACGAGGAATCCCACCAGGCGTCTAAACAGTTCTGGCCGTCAACGTAGATGCGGCAGCCGTCGTCGTGCTGGCAGTGGAAGCGGTAGTTGCCGCCGGGGAAGTAGACGGTGCGCACAAAGCGGGCGCTCCACTCGTTGACCTGAATGCCGCCGCCGGGGCCGTTGTCACCCCAGTCCCGGAAGATGTAGGTGCCGGATTCGTTGTTGTGCCAGTTGGGAGACCCGGCCAGGTACTTGTTGTTCCAATAGTCCACGCTCCAGGTGTTGGAGGGCGGGGAGCAGTTGTAGGATTTGGTGATGTGAGGGTTAGGGTGGACGTTGTGGAGGTGGAACACGTTGCCGGCGTTATCCCAGATGTCCAGGCCCAGTTCAATATCGCCGTCGGGGACGCCGGAGGCGCAGAGGTCCCAGTCGTACTCGTAGGGGGCGGAGGTGTCGTTGTAGACCAGGTGCCACTGGCCGCTCCATTTGGCGGTAAAGTGGACCTCGCGGACGCCGCTCTGGTTATCGCTGGCCCAGGCAGCCAGGTGGACGGT
>CALDFY010000331.1 GCA_937942115.1 uncultured Anaerolineae bacterium
TGGGGGCAAATGTTCGCACCATTGGGCGAAAAGCCCTGGCTCAGATGCGAAGCCCCTTTCAGGGGCTTCCGGATAGCCCGTCAGGGCTTTGGTATCTGAGCCTGCCGCTTCGGCGGCGGGCGGAAGTGGGCATCCCAGCCATCAGGGTAGGTATTACTTACCATCCTTCTACATTCAATGCGTACACGGTGTTGCAAAAATGGTGCCGTCGTGATAGAAATTCGCCCCGGCATAGACGGGCCACCAGGTCAGGTCAAAGGCCAGGGCCAGCGGGCCCCCGAACACCTCCGGCTCCACAAACTCGCCACGAGCAGCCATCTGGGCCCGACAGGCCTCCCGCGCCTCCTTCCAGCCGATATGAAATCCCAACCCCAGCAGCAGGTAGAGACCTATCAACACGACTCCCCACAAGAGCAACCGCCTCATCCGCTCCTCCTGCTCACGCCCATTCTTCCAGCCGGAACTCCCCGGAGAACGGATTCACAAAGCGAACCCCTTCCACAACACCCGGAAAATCTTCTCCTACAGGTCTTCGCGCCGCCGGGTCCGTTTTCCAGCGACAGGCCCCTGTTGTACCAGTTGATCAATGAACGCCCGCTCTCGCTTCGGCCTTCCGATCAGGCCGGAAAGAGGCCCACCCTGCGAAATGTTCAACTGCCTCCCGGATGATTTCCGCTTCGGTGATCCCCCGCTCACGAGCCAGTCCCTTGAGCAGGACCTCCTGATGAGGCGCCAGATAGACCCGTTTGCGAATCATCTGCGCCATATCCGCCCTTATCGCCCCATCCAAAGAGCAACCCCCTCAAGGACCATCCGCCTTCCTCACCGCTCCCGCACAATCGTCACCGCGCCGATGAGGGCCATCACCAGCAGGACCGAGGCCACCTCAAAGGGCAGGGCATACCCCGTGGGGTCCACCAGCGTCACCCCCAGGATGTGGATAGTGCTCTCCGGGACCGCCTCCGCCATAATGTTGGGGCGGATATTCTGCAGGATCAGGAAGACCAGCACACCCAGGAGCACAGCCGTCAGCAGGGCCGCCAGCCACCATTGCTCGTTGGCGCGCGGCATCGGCTGGCGCATAAAAGCGCGGGTGAGCATGATGGCGAAGATAATCAGGATGCCGATGGCGCCCATATAGATAAACAATTGCGCCGCCGCAAAAAAAGGGGCCTCCAGTAGAACGTAGAGGCCCGCCATCCCGAAGAAAACCAGCATCAGCCACAGCGCGGCGTGGAAGAGGTTGCGGACGGTGACGACGGCAATCGCCCCGCCCAGCACCATCAGGCCGAAGAGGACAAAGAGAACGTGGGAGAGGGTGATGGTCATGCGGTCACCTCCAGTTCGGTGGCCTGGGCCACCCGCCAGGCCCGCCGCTCCTCCCGCCGCCGGCCCAGCGCGCTGATCCCCCAGACCACCAGCACGGTCAGGACGTTGGAGAACAGGAGAATCCCGGCGCGGGTCCAGACCGGCGCGCCGCCGGGGAAAGCCTCCGTGATCCCCTTATTCACCAGCACCGTCACGCAGAGGTTGACAATCGCCAGCGGCGTCAGGAATTTCCAGTTGAAGTTCAACATCTGGTCAATCCGCAGCCGGGGGAGCGTGATCTGGATGAACATCCAGGCCAGGATGACCAGCCCCATCTTGATGAAGAACCAGATGGTCCCCAGAATTGGCGCCTGGTCCACCCACGGCCCCCGCCAGCCACCCAGGAAGAGGGTGGTGAAGATGGCCGCGACCGCCACCGAGTTCATAAACTCGGCCAGGTAGAACATCCCGAATTTCATCCCGCTGTACTCAATAAAATACCCGCAGACCAGTTCCGACTCCGCCTCCAGCAACTCAAAAGGACGGGCGTTAATTTCGGCCAGACTGGCCATATAGAAGATAAACGCGGTCAGCGGCATCGCGACCAGGAAAATCACGTTCTGCGCGCCGACGATGCCCTGCATCTTCATCGTCCCAGCGACGGCGACGACCGTCAGGACGGCCAGCAACTGGGGGATTTCGTAGCCCACCAGTTGGGCCACCGCGCGGAACGCGCCCACGGTGGCGTACTTGTTGTTGGACGACCACCCGGCCATCAGGAAGACGAAGAGCGCAGCCGAGGCGAAGGCCATGATGTAGAAGATGCCGATGCTCAGGTCGGTGCCGATGAGGGAGCCGCCGGGGCCGAAGGGGATGACCGCCCAGAGCATCACCGACGCGAAGACCACCAGCACCGGGGCCAGGTTGTAGGGGACGGGGTCAATCCCCTGCGGGCGGATGTCCTCCTTGACGATCATCTTAATGGCGTCGGCGAAGGTCTGGAGGATGCCCCAGGGGCCGGCCCAGGTGCCGGAACTGTTGGGGCCCAGCCGCCCCTGGATACGGGCGGCGATTTTCCGGTAGGCCCAGATGAGGAAGATGACGACAACGAGGGGGAAGAAACCGACCGCCAGCGCGCCGACCGCCCGAACGATCAGGTGCGCCGTCGGCTCCGGGAGCCCCCACCCGGTCAGCACCCCCTGAAGCCAGGCGCCGATGTTGACGATGGCGTTGGAGAGAAAAGCCAGCAGACGGGTGAGCCAGTCCATATTAGGTACTCCGTAGTTCGTATTCCGTTATACCCACTCCAGCGCGCCCTTCTTCCACGCGTAGAGCAGGGCCCCCAAGAGGAGCAGAAGGAACAGGACGCCCTCTATCACGGCATAGAGAGGGAGCCAGTTGTAGATGAGCGCCCAGGGGAAGAGAAAAACGGCCTCCACATCAAAGACCATGAAGGCCAGGGCGAAGATGTAGTACTGGGCCTTGTACTGGACCCAGGCTTCACCGTGGGGGTAAATCCCGCATTCGTATGGTTCACTTTTGCGGGGATGAGGCTTTTTGGGCCGAAGGAGCCAGGCCAGGGCAGGGGGTAATGTGCCTAAGAGTGCCGCCACAAGGAAGAGTAAGCCAACAAAGGTGAATTGTTCTAACAAGGGTGGCCTCCTTGCAAGAGCAGGTTCATGGATTGAGAACTTGTTAGAAGTGTGGCACAAAGCAGAGGAGTACCGCTCTATTACCCTCCAGAGCAGGTTCAGGGCTACTTTTACCCTTACAGTGACGTGCCAGGCCCTTCGGGAAGCACCTGGCATCTGCCGCTTTCTGTGGCTCAAAACAGCAAAATTATAGCATGGGATGACGAAATGGCAAATCGCCGGCAACTACCTACGCCAGGGGCTAAAAGCCCCTGGCTCAGATGCGAAGCCCCCTTCGGGGGCTTTCAGATAGCCCACCAGGGCCTCGGCCCAAGAAGGCTTCCTCGCCCGTGGGGCTTTGGTCCCTGAGCCCGCCGCTTTTGCAACTGGAAAAATGATTTGGGCAGTCCACTGCGACTTTCCCTCACCCACTCCCTGCCCCCCTCCCCTCTCCCGCTCGCCTTCGGCGGCGAGGGCCCTCACCCCACTCCCTGCCCCCATAAGCGTTAACTTAAGGCTGGCTTCGGCTCTCCGCTTCCCGCCGCCTCGGGCGCCGATTGGAAATCGGCCTCCCTGGACGCTTCGCGCCGGGCGTCAACCTGCGTTGACGCCCTTCTCCGGAGGTCGGCGAAGGCCGACCTTGTTGCGAACGAAGTGAAGCAACCTGGCCGAAGGCCCAAAGAGGCTGGCTTCAGTCAGCGCCCGAGGCGGCGACCCAACTGGCGCAGCCCCTTAAGTTAACGCATATGCCTTCCCCCCCTCCCCCAAGCGCCGCGAGGGGGGAGGGGGGATAAAGGGGGGTGGGGGCAAATGTTCGCACCATTGGGCGAAAAGCCCCTGGCTCAGATGCGAAGCCCCTTTCAGGGGCTTCCGAATAGCCCGTCAGGGCTTTGGTATCTGAGCCCGCTGCTTCAGCGGCGGGCGGAA
>CALDFY010000332.1 GCA_937942115.1 uncultured Anaerolineae bacterium
ACGACGCCATCCAGTTCGGGAAGTTTCTCCGCCACGTGGGCGCGCAGGGTATCCAGAAGGTCGGAATGGGTCATCGGTAGATACTCCTGTTGGAAGTTATCGGAGTCCCAGCAATCGGCGGGCAAACCGCCGGATTTTTCCGGCTATTCGCACCGCTATTCTGGCTTCTTCCAGAGCGGGTTCCTCACCGGGATAGCGAATTCCTACAGCGTAAGCAGAAAGCTGGTCCAGGTCATCCGGGTGAATCGGCACGATGATACCCGCCTGCTCACAGAGGGTGCTCAGAGCAACAAGGTCATGCGTTTTCGGGAAATCCTGCCCTCGAAAAACCAGCAGGGCTTTCAGATACTTCTCGGCACACTGTTGGGCATGAAAACAGGCGCCGTATAGCAGCGGTCTCTTCCGGCGGAGTGCAGACTGAGCCAGCCGATAATCCTCTTCGGCCCTGGCTGCCCAGGCGGTCGGATTACGAGCGACGCTCATACAGGACCAGGCCCTGCTCCAGGATTTCGCGGATGAAAAAGTCTCCCTCTGCTACGGCCTGCCGGATTTCCCCGGGGGTCTTGACCAGAATGTCCACCGGAAAGGGCCGAGGGCGCAGCAACCGAGAGACGGTCAGGTACCGCTCTACCGGGGGGGCATCGGTCTCCATAACAACAAGCAAGTCCACGTCGCTATCAGGGGTTGCGACACCCCGGGCATAGGAGCCAAAAAGGACGATTTTCTCCGGCCGCAACACCTGGACCAGCCGCCGGAGCAGTTCTTCAAACGCCCGGGCGTCCACTTCCGGGAATCCCCGGGCCCGAATCGGGGTGGGAAGGGCTACAGGCGCTCGTTCAGCCATTCCGGGTGCTCCCTCAGCCAGCGCCGGTAAGCGGCGGCGACGCGCTCCAGGTCGGCCAGACGCTGGCGGCAGATTTCGTACAATTCCTCCGGACCGACTTCGTGATAGAAATGAACCAGACGATTCCGGTATCCGGCCAGAACTCGCAGAAGGTCGGCCTCATCCGGGGAAAGAACTCCTCGTTCTCTCAGCACCGCGGCGATTTCTTTGTATTCGCTGACCCCAACACCGAATCCTTTGGCCAGGATATGCCGGCCCAGGTCCAGCAGAGCCTCCAGGGCCCGCCGCAGGCAGGACTCCGCCGTCCACAGGTTGCGCCGGTCGGCGAAGAAGGCGTCCCGGTCGGCCAGCGGCAGAGAGCGAATCTCCGCCATCATCCGCTCCACCCAGGCCAGCCGGTCCGCCACCACCCGCCGGGAGAGTCTGCCGGGCGTCATACTGTCTCACCGAAAATCAGCGCGAGCCGTTCCCGCTCCAGCGGGGCCAGGTCGCCCACGCGGCGCAGAATGTAGAGGTCGTACTCGTCGGCGCTGTCCTCATCGCGGGCGTAGAGGCGCTCGCCCCGGATAATCTCCGCCGCCAGGAACGGGTCCGCGTCGTCCAGCGAGATCAGGTCCACCTGATGGACGCCGAAGAGGTCCTCCAGCGCGATGGCCAGCCGGACCTTCTCGTGGACGGAGAGGCGGATCTCCGGCGCGGGCTTCACCCCGACGTCCACGTCGGAGGGGCCGGGGGCCAGCGCGGCGATCTCCCCGTCCAGCCAGGCCCGCACCTCCCCGGCCCGGCTACCGAAGGCGTAGAGGATGTCCACGCCGAAGGATTCGCAAAGTCGCTGAAGCCGCTCGCTCCGGTCCTTACTCACTCCTCCACCTCCTCCCATGTCCGGTGCCGGATGGCCTCCAGTTCTTCGGGGCTCCAGCCCATCACCTCGCGTAGAAACGTCCCAACGGACATCGGAGATAGCCGACGGCGGAGCAGAGCAGTTGTCTCGTCCTGGGCGATCAAGTCAAGGTCATTGGAGACGAGGAAATCCACCCCGGCTTTGAGCGCCGCCAGCGCCACAGGAACATCCTTCGGGTCCCGCACCAGAGCGGCGTTCCGGTTCACTTCCTCCGCTGACGGGTCCGGCACAACTTTGTAGGACCCTTCTTCCAAGAATATCTCCATCGCGGCCCGCTGGAGCGAGGTTGCCTTGTTTTGCATCCAGCGATGCACTTCGGCCAAGATTTGCTTGGAAAGCACCAGGACGAAATCCCCGCGCAGCGCATGTCGCAGGAATTCATAAGCAGCGCGGGGGAATATCACACCGCTGATGAGCACATTGGTATCCGCCATTACCCTCAGGGGCCGCTTACTCACCCCAGCGCTCCCGGTGGACTTCTTCCCGAATCTGCTCCGCGCTCCGCTCTACATCCTGCTCGGTGATCCCCAGGGCCTCCGCCTCCCTTGCCGCCGCTTGAACAGCGCGGGCAAATCGGCGAAGCCCGGCCGGTGCGGGCTCCTGCACCGGCACGATCATCACCACCGGGAGACCGTCCCGCTCCACGATGAAGGTCTCGCCGTCCCGATAGACCCGCCGGATGACCTCCCCGAAACGGTTCTTCGCCTCTGTCGCTGAGATAACTCTCGGCATCGCCCTACCCCTTGTAAATCGGCCAACCTGGTCCGGATATGCCAACAGGCTTATTCCTCCTCCACCTCCTCCCATGTCCGGTGACGAATGGCCTCCAGTTCTTCGGGGCTCCAGCCCATCACCTCGCGCAGGAAGGTCCCGGAAATCAGCACGCGGATCCGCCTTCGCAACTCTGCAGTGGTCTCATCATTGGCGGAGAGGTCCTTGTCCTCGCTGACCAGGTAATCTACCCCCGCCCGAATCGCCGCCAGTGCGACGGGGACGTCGGTCTCATCCCGCACCAGCCCGATATGGGCCTGGACTTCTTCGGGCGTCGGGTCCGGCACCAACTCGTAGGGACAGCGAAGCAGGAACTCGTCAAACCCATCCAGGAATTCCGGAAACCGCTGAGCGATTCTCCTGCGGGCCTGCCGGATGACGTAGGGAGAGAGGACCAGCCGGAAATCGCCTCGCAGCGCGTGCCGGAGAATCTCCCACGGCCAGCGGGGGAAGACGATTCCGGCCAGCAGGACGTTGGCATCCAGAAACACTCGTACCTCAGGACGTCGCGCGGGCACCGTAGGTCTCCCGGTAGAGGGCGCGCCGGTCCTCCTCCAGTTCCTGCAGCAATTGCTCTTCCGTCAGGCCCTGCCGACGGGCAGCATGCCCCAGGCGGCGGGAGAATTCCAGAAAGTACCGCTCGTCTGCCCGCTGCTCCCGCACCGGCACGATCATCACCACCGGGAGACCGTCCCGCTCCACGATGAAGGTCTCGCCGTCCCGATAGACCCGCCGGATGACTTCCCCGAAACGGTTCTTCGCTTCCGTTGCCGATATGACCGTGGGCACCGCTCCACCCTCCCTCCAGACGAGCAAGGGCTCGGCAAGATAAATCTTGCGCTACAGGCCCGGATTGGCTAATGCAATCCAATTATAGCCAACATTGTCCAGTTTGGCAAGCGCGCCGCGCAAGATAAATCTTGCGCTACAGGCCCAGTTCATCTTTAATCGGCCCCAGGGCACGGACGGTCTCCACGAATTCGGCGGTCACCTGGGCGAACTTGGGCGCCTCCGCCGAGGAGACCCAGTCCAGCCGCAGCCGGTCCGGGTTGATGCCCACATAGGCCAGCAGGTTGCGCACGAGGGGGATGCGCTTGGCGGTGCGGTGGTTGCCGTTGATGTAGTGACAATCGCCGATGTGGCAACCCAGCACCAGAACGCCGTCGGCGCCGGCGCGAAAAGCGCGCAGGATCATCTCCGGCGAGACCCGCCCGGAGCACATGACCCGGATGGGCAGGACGTTGGGCGGCGATTTCATGCGCGCGATGCCGGCGTTATCCGCTCCGGCATAGGAGCACCAGTTGCAGAGAAAAGCGACGATTCGGGGTTCAAAGGGTTCGCTCATCGCGATGTACCTCCTGCCCGCTTCTCCACGTAGCGAACGTCCTCCAGGTCTTTGAAATCCGCATCCTCTGTCCACAGGATGGCTTTATAGGCCCTGGCAGTCGCCAGAATGATACTATCGGCCATAGGAATCCCCAGTTCCAGCGATAAACGGGCGGCATTCATCGCCAGGCGGGCATCCAACTCCACCACTGTTCCCTGCATCATCGCGCTGACCGCCTGCAAAGCGACCCTTTCGCCGCGCTGTTGCAGGATTCGCTTGAACACCTCGTAGATGCTGATCGTGGGAACCACCAGATGCGGAGTATCTTCTATCGGTACGGCGAAGAAATCGGCATTCGGCCCTTCGGCGAAATACTCCAGCCAGCCGGAAGAGTCCACCACGTTCATACCCGATCCCCTTCCCGCTCCACTGTGGTATCTATACCTTTTAAGAAGCCGCGCAGTTCCTGAGGCCGCCGAAGGGGGAGCAAAACGATACGGTCTTCATACACAATGACCTGAACTTTCTGCCCAGGTTGAATCCCCAGCATCTTTCGGGCAGACCGGGGGATGACGACCTGAAATCGGGGTGAAACGGTGACCGTTTCCATCAGTTCCAACCTCCGTACTCTGTTGACTACACCAGGACCCCCTCCAGCAGTCCCTCAATCTGCGCCACAATCTGCTCGTCGGTGAAGTGGAGGCCGGCGATGGCATGGGAGGGGCAGGTGGCGACGCAGGTGCCGCAGCCCTGGCAGAGGGCCGGGTTGACCTCCGCTTTGCCCCGCAGGTTGCGGGCGATGGCCGAGTACGGGCAGGCCAGGATGCATTCGCCACAGCCCACGCATTTCGCCTCGTCCACCACCGCCACGGTCGGCGAGATGGTCACTTCGCCCTGGTTGAAGAGACGGACCACCTGCATCGCCGCCGCGTCGGCGTGGGAGACGGTGTCGGGGATGTCGCGGGGGCCCTGGGCACAGCCGGCCAGGAAGATGCCCGCCGTCGCCGTCTCCGCCGGGCGCAACTTGGGATGCGCCTCGGCGAACCAGCCGTCGGGCGTGCGGCCCAGGCCGAAGATCGCCGCCACCCGGTCCGCATCCGGCTGCGGCTCAATGGCCGAGGCCAGGATGACCATGTCCACGTCCACCGAGACCAGCCGTCCCAGGTCGGCGTCCTCGCCCTTGACCCGCAGTTTGCCGTCGGGCAGGACCTCCACCTCGGCCCCCCGGCCCCGGACGAAGATCACCCCGTCCTCCTGGACCCGCTCGTAGAACTCCTCATACGCCTTGCCGAAGGCCCGCATGTCCATATAAAACTCGTAGACCTGCGCGCCGGTGTGTTCCCGCACCTGATGGGCGTGCTTCAGGGAGTACATACAGCAGAAGCGGGAGCAGTAGGGATGGGCGTTGACGTCCCGGCTGCCGACGCAGTGGATGATGGCCACCCGCTCCGGCTCCTTCCCCTCGGCGGTGACGATGTGTCCGCCGGTGGGGCCGCCCGCGCTTACCAGCCGCTCAAACTGCAATCCGGTGATGATGTTGGGGGAAAGGCCGTAGGAGTACTGGGGGAGTTGACGGGGGTCCCACATCCCGTAGCCCGTGGCGACCACGATGGCCCCGACCTGCACCTCCAGGGTCTGATCCTGCTGATTGTAATCAATAGCCCCCGCCGGGCAGACCTTTTCGCAGAGTTTGCAGCGGCCTTTGGTGAAGAAGAGGCAGTTCTCCCGGTCAATCACAGGGATATTCGGGATGGCCTGGGAGAAGGGGCGGTAGATGGCCTTCCGCTTGCCCATTCCGGCCTCGTAGGCCGTATCTATCACCTTCGTGGGGCATTTCTCCTGGCAGAGACCACAGCCGGTACACTTCTCTTCGTCTACCGACCGGGCCCGCTTGCGGATGCGGACGGTAAAATTGCCCACGTAGCCGGAGACCGCCTCCACCTCGCTGTAGGTCAGAAGAGTGATGTTGGGATGCCGACCGGCATCCATCATCTTGGGCCCGAGAATTCAGGTACTGCAGTCCAGCGTGGGGAAGGTCTTGTCCAGTTGGGCCATGCGCCCGCCGATGGAGGGCTCCCGTTCCACCAGATAGACCGGGTAGCCCGCGTCGGCGATGGAGAGGGCGGCCTGGATACCGGCGATGCCGCCGCCGACGACCAGCGCCGCTTTCGTCACCGGCTCCCGGCGGGGCTCCAGGGGGGCCTGGTAGGGCACCCGGAAGACGGCGGCGCGCACCAGCCGCTTCGCCTTCTCCGTCGCCGCTTCCCGGTCGTCGGTGATCCAAGAGACGTGCTCGCGGATGTTGGCCATCTGGAAGTAGTAGGGGTTCAGACCGGCGGCCTCCACGGCCCGCTGGAAAGTGGGCTCGTGCATCCGGGGGGTGCAGGACGCCACCACAACCCGGTTCAGGCCCAGGTTGCGGATGTCCTCCTGGATCATCAACTGGCCCGGCTCGGAGCACATATACTTGTAGACGCGGGCGACGACGACGCCGGGGAGTCTGGAGGCCATCTCCGCCACTGCGTTCACGTCTACCGTCGCCGAGATGTTAACGCCGCATTCGCAGATGTAGACGCCGATGCGAGGTTTTTCCATAGCAACGACTCCTCCGTTGGGATGAAACCGCAAAGGGCGCGAAGAGCGCAAAGGTTTCTACTTTTTCCTTGCATCCTGCGCGCTCTTTAGAGTTCAGAATAAAACCGCAAAGGACGCAAAGGTTTCTACGTTTTCTTTGCGTCCTTTGCGCTCTTTGCGGTTAAATCCACTGGCGTGACGTGTCGGTGCAGGCCCAGGGATTCCTCCGACAGGCCGAAGGCCAGCCCGATCAATTGGGGCAGGTGGATGACGGGGATGCGCACCGTCCGGCCCAACAGGCGGGACACCTTATCCTGGTAGGCGTCCAGGTTCATATGGCACATCGGGCAGACGGTGGCAATGCAATCCGCGCCTTCGCAGGCCGCCAGCACCGCGCCGGCCATCGTCAGGCCGACCTCCGGTTTGGTCATCAGCAGCGAGGTCCCGCAGCAGGACGCTTCCCGGGGGTGACGGTGCACCCTCACCCCCAGCGCCTCCAGAATGGGGAGCATAGAGGTGGGGCGCTGAGCGTTATCATACGGGCTGTAGGGGCGGACGGTCTGGCAGCCGTAGTAGGGGGCGACGGTCAGCCACTCCAGGGGCTTCTGGACCCGCGCCCGGATCGCCTCCGGCCCGAAGTCGTTGGCCAGGACGTCCAGAATGTGCCGGGCCGTGACCGTCCCCCGATAGGTCAGGTTTTCCACCTCCAGGACCTGGTTCACTTTGCCGTGAAGGCGGCGGTCTGCGGCGAGCGTCGCAGCGGTCCGGCGGAAGTTGGTGTAGCAGGCGCTGCAGACGGTCAGCATATCCCGGCCATCGCCCTGCTGCTCCGCCAGCGCCAGGTTACGGGCCGGAAGGGCCAGTCCCAGCAGGTCGCTCATCACCGGTGCGACACTGGCCCCACAGCAGGTCCAATCTTCCAGTTCCTGCACCTCCGCGCCCAGGGCCTGGAGGACGGCCAGCGTGGCGTCCCGGTACTCCCGCGCCGTCCCTTCCTGCGAACATCCGGGGTAGAAGAGGTACCTCATTTCTGTTCCTCCAGTTCGGCGACCCGCTGAAAGAGGCGGTCCAGGCGGCCCTCACCCCCCAACCGGGGCAGTTCCAGGCCGATTTTGCCTCTCGCCAGCATCGTCAGGCCCAGGCGGGCGAAGCCCAGGGCAGCCAGAGGATTGGAGGCCAGGAAGTAGCGGGCCATAAACTCCACCTCCCGCATCCGCCCGTAGCGGCGCATCACCTCAGCGAACATGCGGTAGAAGGCGCCGCTCTGGGGCGAGGAGACGATGCCCCGCTTTACGGCCAGTTCCTTCAGGCGGACAATCGTCTCGGTGAGGGGAATCCCGCGCGGGCAGCGGACGTGGCAGGTATAGCAGAGGCTGCAGAGCCAGATACTTTTGGAGCGGAGCACCTCTTCGGTCATGCCCAACTGGACCATCCGCCACATCCGGCGGGGGGAGAGGTCCATCGCGTGGGCCGCAGGGCACGAGGCCGTACAGGTACCGCACTGAATGCAGGAGAGCATCTTCTCCCAGCGACCGGGGGTCACCTGCTGGGCCAGGGTCCGGTCTACATGGGTGAGGTCCAGAACATCGGGGGCAACTGTCATCCATCACCTCCGGTTTCCGAATGGACGCACGGCGACCGATAGAGGTTGTACCACAAAAAGCAGAAGGTGTCAAGAAAACCCCGCCAAGCCTCCGCTCTTCTTGAGGGAGGTTCACTACCCATATGCGTTAACTTAAGGGGCGGCGCCAGTTGGGTCGCCGCCTCGGGCGCTGACTGAAGCCAGCCTCTTTGGGCCTTCGGCCGGGTCCCTTCACTTCGTTCGCAACAAGGTCGGCCTTCGCCGACCTCCGGAGAAGGG
>CALDFY010000333.1 GCA_937942115.1 uncultured Anaerolineae bacterium
TTCCCTGGGCGCTCTCGCGCCAGGCGTCAACCTCCGTTGACGCTTTGATGCGCCGATTGGAAATCGGCCTCCCTGGGCGCTCTCGCGCCAGGCGTCAACCTCCGTTGACGCTTTGAGGCATATGGGGCGGCGGCAAGGCCGCCGCCCCCGGCCCTAATCCTACATAAATCGCTCAAACCGGTCCCGTTTCGCCTTGCAGATGGGACAGACGGCCGGGGGTTGCTCCCGCGCGCAGAGGTAGCCGCAGACCCGGCACCGCCAGACGGGGAGAGGGAGGTCGGTGGCGGAGGAAGCAGGGGCGCGGGAGGGCCGCTCCTGGGGCCGCTGGCCTTCCGGCGGGCGGCGCTCCGGGATGGATTGGACAGGCCGCTCTCCCCGCAGGACCTCCTCGGAGACGTAGAGGCCGCAGTAGCAGGCGCCCCATTCCAGCAGATCGGCGTCCCGATAGTCACAGGGACAGATGATGTCCAGGTCTTTCTCCCGGTCGCCCGAAGCCAGACGACAGGGGCAGGCCCAATAGCCATAGCGGGCCTCGTTGATCAGCAGACTCTCCACCAGCCCCAGGGTGAACTCCTTATCGGGGTTCAAGTGGTAGCCGGCGGCCTCCGCCTCCTCGTACAATCTCTGATAGAGGGCCTCTACTTTCTCGCGCGGAATCTCGCTCATAGCCCCAGGGCCTCCTGAATCTCCTCGGGACGGTAGCCGATGATGCAGCGTCTCCCGTCTATGACCAGGGTGGGGAAGGAGACGGAGGGGTTCCAGCGGCGCACCTGCTCCACTGCCGCTTCCCGCTCCGCGCCCCGCAGCAGGTCTACGTAGACAAAGTCAAAGGCGATGTCGTTGGATTCCAGAAACTGCCGCGTTCGCTTGCACCAGATACAGGTGGAGAGGCCGTAAAAAAGGACATGATGCCGGTTGCGGCTTCCGGGTACGCTTCCTCGGGCGTCCATCGTCTACCTCTTACTGGCAATCTGGGGGTCAATGTTATCGGGGCCCCCACATTCGGGGGTATAGCAGGTGGCGTCCACGAAGATGCACTTCTCACCACAGGAAGGACAGATTTCCGGAGGTTGGGCGGCCTGAAGGGTATAGCCGCAGTTGGAGCATTTCCACCAGGCTTTGATTTCGTCCATATGACTCCTTTCGGGTTATCCGTCAATGCGGAAGTTGGCGCAAGATTAAATCGGGGCGCAAGATAAATCTTGCGCTACGGGGGGCAAGATAAATCTTGCGCTACAGGATGCAAGATAAATCTTGCGCTACGGAGTTCGCGGTCGCTCGGACGATGCCAGCAGGGCCTCCAGCCGGGCCCGGTCCAAGCCGATGACCACTTCGCCGTCTATCACGGTGACCGGAGTGGTCATCACGCCCAATCGTTCCAGGTCGGCCAGGGCGGTCTCGTCGCCGGCGACGTCTCTCTCCACAAACGGTACACCCCTCTGTGAAAGAAACTCTTTCACCCGGTCGCAGAAGAGTCATCCCTTCTGGGTGTAGACCACCACCTGAGAGGTCATCGTCGTCCCCCTTCAGATGAACAGGGTAATCTGCGAACCACGCGCTTCCTGGATGTAGGTGCCGACGGCGCCGTAGGCGTCAATCCAATCTTCCCGCAGGTCCTCCCGGCGGATGCCCATAATCTCCATAGTCATTTCGCAGGCGATGACCTTGCCGCCCAGTTCCTTGAAGTCCCGCATCAGCCGCTCCAGGGTGGCGACGTTGGCTTTCTTCATCCGCTGGCGGACCATCCATTTGCCCAGGCCCAGGAAGTGCATTTTGGAAAGGGGCCCCTTCTCCAGGCCGCTCTTCTTCAGCCGCTGGAGACCCCAGAAGGTAAAGTAGATAGAGGCTTCCATCCCCATCGCCAGCGCGCCGGAACCGATAATCAGCGCGCTGTAGACTTTATCCATATCCCCGCTGTGGAGGACGATGGTCACTCGCTCCGCCATAATGCCCTCCTATCGGCGGATCCGGATGGTCCAATCCGTCTCCGTCCCCTCCACGCTGACCAGTTCCAGCCCCAGCGCCCGCACCGCCATGGGGATTTCCTCCCGGGATGCGGGATGGGTGCCGATGACGACGATGACGTCGCCCGGCTGGGCCTGGCGGATGGCCTTGCGGGTCTCCACCAGGGGCACCGGGCAGGTCTCGCCCCGGCAATCTACCAGAATCTCGGCCATAGCACGCCTCCTATCCGGAACGACCGGCTTTTATCCGGCGAATTCCACGATAACCTGTTTCACGTCCCAGCGGTGGCCCAGTTTCTCCTCAATATCCTCTCTCATCGCCGGCGCAAACATATGGTCGGGCGGAAGGTCCAGCACCACCCGCACCACGCCATCCTGGACCTCAATCTCCTTGACCAGTTTGGTGCGGACGATGTCCAGGCCCACCACCGGGTTCATCACGTGCTTCAAACGCTTGCGGACAAACTCCACCGTAGTGGGTTCCTGCTCCTTGACCAGACCGTGCCGTTCCTCGTAGTTCTGAATCGCGGCCCGCAGGCCGTCCACTGCCAGGACGGAACAGTGGACCTTTACCGGCGGAAGCCCGCCCAGCGCCTTAGACGCCTCGTCCCAGGTGATCTGCTTCGCTTCCTCCAGCGTCTTCCCCTTCGCCAGTTCGGTGATGATGGAGCCGGTGGCGATGTTGGAAGCGCAACCGTAGGACTCAAACTTGATGTCCGTGATGACATGAGTTTGGGGGTCCACTTTCAGGTAGACGGCGACCATATCGCCGCAGGCGGGGCTTCCCTCTATGGCTTTGGCATCCGCATCCTCTATCCGCCCCACATTGCGCGGGTTGCGGAAGTGTTCCATGACAATCTCACTGTAGGGCAGTGGCATCGTTCCCTCCGTGAAAAGTGAAACGTGATGAGACCTGCTCCTTGCGACCTGCGCCCTATTCTTTTCCCAGCGGGCTGATGCGCCGGAGTTCGCGGACGACCTCCGCGATGGCCTCCACGACGCGGTCCACATCCTCTTCCTTGTTGTAACGGCCAAAGGTGAAGCGGACGGAGCCGTGGGCCCGCTCGTGGTCGCCGCCGATGCCCAGGATGACGTGGCTGGCCTCCAGGGAGCGGCTGAAGCAGGCGGAGCCGGTGCTGACGGCGAAGCCGCGCATATCCAGGTGCAGCAACAGCGACTCCCCCTCCACAAACCGGAAGGAGACGTTGGCATTGTGCGGGAGCCGGTGAACAGGATGGCCGTTCAATCGGGTATGCGGAATCTCGTTCAGCAACCGTTCCAGCAGACGGTCCCGCATCTTCTGAAGACGGGCCGTCTCCTCCGGGGTGACCAGTTCCACCGCCGTGGCGAAGCCGACCGCGCCGGGGATGTTCTCCAGGCCGGGCCGCAGGTCAAACTCCTGGAAGCCGCCGTCCAGGACCTTCCGGACGGGCGTCCCTTTGCGGATGTAGAGGCCGCCGATGCCCTTGGGGCCATGGATGGTGTGCGCGGAGACGGTGACCAGGTCCACCGGAATCTCCCGCACGTCCAGCGGGACGCGGGTGAAGGCGTGGGTGGCATCGGTGTGGAAGAGGACCCCCTTCTCCCGGCAGATTTCGCCGATGGCCCGGATGTCCTGAAGGGTCCCAATCTCCTGGTTGGCGGTCTGGATGGAGACCAGAACCGTCTCCGGGGTGATGGACTCCCGCAGGTGGTCCAGGTCTACCCGCCCGGTCTCGTCCACCCGGACGTAGGTGGCCCGGAAGCCCTGGCGCTCCAGCGCGCGGACAGAGTGGAGGACGGGGAAGTCCTCAATGGGAGAGGTGATGATGTGGCGGCCCTTCTTCTCCGCCAGCGCCAGGGCGACGCCTTTGATGGCGAGGTTGCTGGATTCGGTATCGCCGGAGGTGAAGATGAACTCGTCGGGGCTGGCACCCAGGACGGCGGCGATGCGGGCGCGGGCGGTATCCAGCGCCTCCCGGGCGTCCAGGCCGATGGAGTAACCGAACTGCGAGGTCGCTACCGCGTAGACGTCAAAGAAATAGGGCTTCATCGCCTCCAGAACCCGCTCATCCAGGCGGGTGGCGGCGGCGTTATCCAGATAGACCAGATTCTCATACACGGACTCCTCCTTGTCCGACGGGTGTGCTGTAGTGATATTATATCACAGTTCGGATATAAAGTCAATGACCGTCTATTAAATTTGTGTTAGAAATCCGGGGGATTGTGCTACCACCGGTCAGGCGGCGGTAGGTATCGGGAAAGGTCGCGGGGTCGGTTTCGGTGGTGGGGGCGTCGTAGACTACACGCCCCCGAGAGAGGACGACGACGCGGTCGCCCGCCGCCAGTCCCCGTTCCAGGTCGTGGGTGGTCAGGAGAATGATGCACCCCTCGCCTGCCAGTTCGCGCAGGAGGGCGCTCAGCGCTTCGGTAGCGTGGGGGTCCAGGCCAGTGTACGGCTCGTCCAGCAACAGAATGGAGGGGCGATGGAGGACAGCACGCGCCACGGCCAGCCGCTGCTGCATTCCCCGGGAGAAGGTCCGCACCCGGTCGTGGCGGCGGTCGGCCAGGCCCACCCGCTCCAAGAGTTCGTGGATGCGGGCCGACGCGTCGGGCAGGCCATAGAGGCGGGCGTAAAAGCGCAGGTTCTGCTCGGCGGTCAGGTCATCGTAGAGAAGGGTCCGGTGGGAAAGGAAGCCGATACGTCGGCGGATTTCCGGCCCCTCCCGCGCGGGGTCCAATCCGGCGATGCGGATCGTGCCCGAAGTGGGGCGCAGCAGTGTCGCCAGGATCCGCAGGAGGGTGGTCTTACCGGCCCCGTTGGGCCCCACCAGGGTGACGAACTCCCCCGCGCCGATGGAGAGGGTTACACCTGCCAGGGCGGTGTGGGGGCCAAAGGATTTGGAGAGATTCCTGACTTCAACGCCACTCATGACCACAGTTGTTGCAGACCCACTTTCTTTGGCTGAATTCGGCGACGGTTACCAGGCCATTTTGTATACTATTCCCGCTCACTCCCTAATCTTCTGTAAACCTCCTGCTTCAGCGCTTCCCGCCGACGGTGGTACTCCTTTTCGTTCAGACGCCCGGCCTGGTAATCTTCATCCAGCGCAGCGATGGCCTCCACCTGGGCGCGAACAGAGGCCGGGACGGGGCCGGGGGCCGGAGGACGCAGGAGGACGTAGGCCGCCACGACCGCGACCACCAGCGCTACCAGGCCCAGGGCAACTTCTGCGGTCGGGTTGCGAGAAGGAGGAGCCACAGGGGCCGGCCCACCGGGGACCGCTTCGGCCTGCAGCGGCTCCGTCCGCAACCGGAAGCGGACCGGCCGGCCCGCCTCCAGCGGCCCGGCGGTGTAGACCCGAACCGGGCCCTGGGTAGTATCCATCACCCCGCCCGACGTGAGCGCGTTGCCCTCGGCTGCCAGGTCACCGCCCATCGCCAGTATCCCCAGCGAGGCGACCTGCACCGGGAAGGTCCGTTCCACTTCCATCCCCTCCACGAAGGGGAGGATGTAGGAAAAGGCGATTTCCAGCGGAGCGTCGGCGGGGGAAATCGGTTCGGTGTACGCGATGCCCCCGTCCGTTTTGACCCAATGCGCATCCGCCGGTTCTATGGTCTCCAAGTCGGCGACGCCGGGCGGCAGGGTGAACGCCAGGGTGATCCGCCGGCCCGTCCGCAGGTCCTCCCGGCCGACGTAAGTCCGGTCGCCAGTGTTAGTGATCAGGTAGAACTCACGGACCTCCAGCCGGTCCCCGGTCCGGCGCAGGAAGAGGTGCAGTTGGGTGATCACCACCTGGGAGGGGTCCTCCGTCGTCCCGCCGCCCTGCGGGGCGGGGACCCAGGCCAGGAGAAAGGGCAAAAGCAGGAATAAGACGACAAGTCGTTTCATTTCTCGCATCCTTTGGCGTTGAACAGGACGCCACTCCGCTGCGCTTCGTGGCTCACTACAAACGGCCACAGCGCAAGATGAATCTCGCGCCACAAGTTTCTGGGGTATCGAACGCCCCTCCGCTGCGGGGCTCACTATGAACCGCTCGTAGTAAGGCACGGAACGAAGTGGAGTGCCGTAAACGCCTCTCCGCTGCGGGGCTCACTACGAACAACATCACGAGCGGAGCGGAGCGCCACAACGGGCACAGAAGCGGTCTTCAGGGCCGACGCGCCGGCCGCAGCGGGGGCAGAATTGGATGTCCTCCCCGGCGGAACGCCACTCCGTTTCACTCCGTGGCTCACTACGAGCGGGACGCCACTCCGTTTCACTCCGTGGCTCACTACGAGCGGGACGCCACTCCGCTTCGCTCTGTGGCTCACTACGAACCGCAGCGTAGGCCTGCGCGATCCAGTATTCTACGGCCCGGTCGGGGTTGGCGGCGCGGCGGAAGGGCCGGGCCAGCCATGCTCCCACGATCAGGGCCAGCGATAAGCCGATCAGAATAGAACCTATGCTCATCAAAGCCTCACGCAGGTCGCAAGATAAATCTTGCGCTACGTATCTGATGACGGAGCGCAAGAGCGCAGGTCGCAAGATAAATCTTGCGCTACATGTCTATTGAATCAGGCTGGCCAGGACGGCCCGCAGTTGGTCCGCCGTCACCGGGCCGATGTAGAAGCGGACGACTCTCCCCTCGGGGTCCACAACAAAGGTCTCCGGGACGCCGGTGATGCCGTAGAGGTCGGCGATCCGGCCCGTTGGGTCCAGGCCGACGGGGTAGGTCAGGCCGTGGCGGGCCAGGAAATCCCGCACCACCGCCTCCTCGTCCTTGTAGGCGATGCCCACAAACACCACGCCCCTCTCCCGGTACTCCTCCCAGACGGCCTGCAGGTCCGCCGACTCCGCCTCGCAGGGCGGGCACCAGGAAGCCCAGAAGTTCACGACCACGACCTGTCCGCGCCGGGCGGAAAGGGAGAAGGCGGAGCCGTCCAACAGGGTCAGCGTGAAATCGGACGCCATCTGTCCGGGGAGGGGACGGCCGGAGGATTGGGCCGTGGCACCGTGGCCCGGCCCCCACATCGCCACGCCCGCTGCGACCAGGACGGCCACCCCCACCAGCAGGCCGACGGTGTTCCAGAGCGCCCGCCGTCGGGCCTGAGGGACCGTCAGCCGCGCCCCGGCGGTGGAGGGCCAGAAGGCCAGCGCGCCCCCCGCCAGGAAGACCAGCCCGCCCAGCCACAGGAAGGAAGCCAGGGGGTTGACGAAGGCCTTGAACGTCGCCGTCGCGCCGTCGGCGGACCAGCCAGTCAGGACGACGTAGAGGTCCTCCCGGAGGCCGGCCCGCAGCGCGGGGACTGTCACCGTCTGGTCAAAGTTGGCGTACCGCTCCAGACGGGGCTGAAGGGTCACCCAGTAGGCGCCGTCCCGGTAGACGGAGAGGACGGCCCAAGTGGAGAGGCGGTCGCTGGCCGGGAAGTCCTGCCGGATTTCCTCAAAGATGAGGGTATAGCGGCCCACCTGGGCCGGCTCCCCGGCGGCCAGACTCAGATTCCGCTCCAGGGGGTACATCCGGGTGCCGATGACTCCCATCAGAATCAAGGCGATGCCCAGATGGACGACGTAGCCGCCATAGCGGCGCCGGTTCCGGTCCACCAGGACGGCCAGGGCCGTCAGGAGGCTTTCGCCCTCCCGTCGGCGGCGGGCCAGGACGTCCCGGACGATTTCGGTCAGCGCGGTTCCCAGGACCATGCCGGTCAGGGCGAAGCCCAGAAGGGCGAGGGGACGGGTGAAGCCGGAAAGGGCCATCAGCCCGACAACCATCGCGCCACCAACCAGTGCAGGGATCACCCGACGGGCCTCCAGCCGCTGCCGACCTGCAACGGGACAGAGGGCCAGGAGGAGGGTCAGAACGGCGAACTGGGGCCCCGTCACCCGATCAAACCATTCGGGCGTCGCCTCAAAGCGGCGGCCCGTTAGCGCCTCCGTCAGGGTGGGGAGGAGACTCCCCACCAGGACCGACCCGGTAATGACCAGGAAGAGGATGAGGGTGAGGGTGAAGAGTCCTTCCCGGGAGAGGAGGCTCTCCGGGGGCCGTTTCTCTTCCAGCGTAGACCGTCGGCGAAAGATGAGGGCCAGGGAGCCCACCAGGGTCAGGCCGATAGCGGCCAGGAAATACGGTCCCAGGTTGGAGCGGGCGAAAGCGTGGACGGATTGGATCATCCCGCTGCGGGTAGTGAAGGTGCCGAAGAGGACCAGGGCGAAGGAGAAAGAAACCAGAAGGAAGTTCCAGATGCGGAAGCCCCGCCGCTCTTCCTGCATCGCGGCGCCGTGGAGGAGGGCAGTGGCGGTGAGCCAGGGCATCAGGCCGGCGTTCTCCACGGGGTCCCAGCCCCAGTAGCCGCCCCAGCCCAGGACGTCGTAGGCCCAGCGCGCGCCCAGAAGAAGGCCCAGTCCCAGGAACAGCCAGGCGAACAGAGTCCAGCGGCGGACGGCGCGGGTCCAGCCCTCCACCTCACCGGTGACCAGCGCGGCCATCGCGTAGGCAAAGGGGACCGCCAGGCCGACGTACCCCAGGTAAAGGGCCGGGGGGTGGAAAATCATCCCCGGGTGGCGCAGGAGGGGGTTAAGGCCCAGCCCGTCGGCGGGGACGGTCGCCATTCGGGCAAAGGGATTGCTCAGGAAGAGGGTAACGCCGGTGAAGAAGGCGGTGATGAGGGAGAGGAGGGAGGCCCTCACCCCTACCCCCCTACCCCCCTCCCCCTCTCCCACTTTATGGGAGAGGGGGAAGGGGAAGGTCCTCACCCCCTCCCCCGGCCCTTCAGGCCACTCTCTCCCCCTCTCCCGCTTTGCGGAAGAGGAGGAAGGCACAGAGGTAGGGATGAGGGTAAGGGCAAGAAACAGCGCCTGCAGGAACGACCACAGCAGCAGCGACCCCTCCTGCCCGGCCCAGAGGGCGGAGACTTTCAGGTAAAGAGGCAGGGTACGGCTGGAATGGTTGGCGACGTAGCGAATCTCAAAGTGGTCGGTCAGGAAGGCCGCCAGGAGCAGGAGGAGGGCCAGGCCCAGGAGGCCCACCGTCGCCAGGACAGAGTTGCGGGCACTCTCGGCCCAGCGAGGGTCATTCCGGCGCAGGGGGAGCAGCGCGGCGATGGTCGCGTAGAGGGCCGTCGCCAGCGCCAGTCCGACCGTCAGGTTACCGATTTCTGCCAGCATTACGGCCCCTCCACCTGTTCGGGGACCGCTTCCTGGTAGCGGGTGGGGCACTTCAGGAGCACTTCGTCGGCGTAGAAGCGCCCGTCCTCCCCCAGGCGGCCCCGGATGATGGCCTGACTCTCGTGCCGCAACAGGTCCGGCTTGACGTTCTCGTAGACGACCTCCAGGCGCGGGGCATTCGGGTTGTTGACGGCGGCGTGGAGGACGGCCGCCAGTCCGCCCGCCCGCTGCACCTCCTTCGGGTCGGCGGGGACCTGGACGATGGTGAAGGTCACCCGGGGGATGCTGGGGTCGTAGACGATGGAGTCTCCCAGCACCGCTCCGGAGACGGTGAGGTTGCGGCCGACGGCCCGGTCGCCCATCGCGCGCAGTTCCTCAATGGTGAGGAAGTAGTGGGCCGTGCTCCCGGTGTTGCTGACGATGAGGTAGATGACGGCCGCCAGGATCAGCAGTCCGGCGAAGATGAATTTCCCTTTTCCGGCCATTGTCGCTCCGTATCGGGTTGAGAATACAGGGGTAATTGTAACAGAAGTGGGGAAGAGAGTCAAATGGGAGTGAAACGTGAAGGGGGCGAGTCAGGGGAGAGAGACGGGGATGGAGTCGGTGATGCGGATTTCATCCGGGCGGACGGCACAGCGGAAGGCGTGGACCTCCACCCCGACGCGGGCGGCCTCCGCCAGCGCGGCCGCAAAGGCCGGGTCGGCCCGGGCGTGGGGCATGAAGGCCTCCGCATCAGGCCGCTGGACGACGAAGACAACGGCGGCCCGCTCTCCCCGTTTCACCTGGGCGGCCAACTGGTAGAGGTGCCGCTGCCCCCGCCGCGTCGGCGCGTCGGGGAAAAGGGCCACCCCGTCCTCCACCAGGGTGACCGACTTGGTCTCCACCCACAGGGGGCCGCCGGGGCCGTCCAGCCGGAAATCCAGGCGGCTCTCCCCACAGCGCACTTCCCGCTCCAGCCGCGCGAATCCGGAGAATCGGGACAATCGTCCCTCCGTCACCGCTTCGGCAAAGAGCGGCCCGGGCAACCGGGCATCTACGGAGACCAGCACGCCGGCGTACTCCACCAGCAGGAGGTCCAGCGGGGTACGGCGGCGGGGGTCGGGATGAGGGACCAGATGGCAGAGCCGCCCCGGGGTCAGCAGTTCCGTCAGGCGGCCTGAGTTGGGCAGGTGGGCCGCGACCGGGCGCCCGTCCACCTCCACCCGGATGCGGAAGCGGTTCTCCCGCGCCAGGAAGCGGCCCTCAACCGTCGGCGGCAGTCTCATGGTCGGAGATTTCCACCAAGACACGAAGACACGGAGGCAACTACCTACCCCGATGGGTGGGATGCCCACCTCCGCCCGCCGCCGAAGCGGCGGGCTCAGATACCAAAGCCCCGACAGGCTATCCGGAAGCCCCCGAAAAGGGCTTCGCATCTGAGCCAGGGCTTTTCGCCCAATGGCGCTAACTTTTTCGGCGCGCTGGCCTCACCCCTCCCCCAGCCCCTCCCCTCTCCCAAACTTCGTTTGGGAGAGGGGCGCCTCACCCCTCCCCCGGCCCCTCCCCTCTCCCAAACTTCGTTTGGGAGAGGGGAGGGGAGAAAGGAAGGGTTTTGCGGCGGCCTTCGGCCG